>JAAYDK010000116.1 GCA_012729295.1 Spirochaetales bacterium
AAAGCCACCACCGATCACCACTGCCTTTTTTTTCATGCGGGTAGCATACCTAAAAAATGTAAATAGTTCAATATTGAAAAAGGCTTTGCATATACCGCATTATGATCATGTTCAGCAAGAGACTTGACGTTGATACGTATAATGTCGAGAATATGAACAGCGCGTGATTAGGAGTGAGCCATGGGTAATGTAGTGATAGCGAACGACCACGGTGCTGTTGAGATTGCCGAACGGCTAATCAGGCATTTGGAAAAACGCGGATTTTCAGTCAATCATCTCGGAGTAACGAGCCGAGAATCGGTCGACTATCCCGATATGGCGGCCCTTGCCTGCCGCGAATATCTCAAAGGCGGTTATGATTTTGGGATTCTCTGTTGCGGAACCGGCATCGGGATTTCGATATCTGCTAACAAGATTGAGGGAATTCTTTGCGCATTGCCTCAGAACATCTATGCAGCAACTATGGCGAGAGTCCATAACAATGTCAACTTTATTGCATTCGGTGGCAGGATCGACTATCAAGATCCGGTGGAAAAGATGCTGGATGCTTTTATCGACAGTACGTTCGAGGGTGGTCGTCATAGTGCGCGAGTAGCTAAAATGCTTGCACTCGAAACCGATCAAAGCTGTTAAAGTCAGTACGCCACGCCTTTGTACGTTCCGGTAATATAGATATCGCTAAGCAAAATGTTCCAGAGCAGGGAAAGCTTTTTGTCATGGAAATTCCAAGCGAGGCCCATGCTTAGAAATCGGTCACGCTTCCCCGAGTGGCTGGTGCCGACGGTAACCGGAGTGAGTCTCAGAAAGACAGAATCGATGGCAAATCGACCTTCAGGATTGTGAAAGCCCGTCAGTATTCCGGCACTTGCGAGCATGTTGACTCCCGAGCCGGCATATCCTTCGGCATCCCAACGCTTACCGAGTAACGAATACGACACATCAAATCCGATTTGGACATCAGAGCCAATCGTAGGAGTCAGTTCGACCTGAGTAAATACATTGGCTTCGAACTGTTCGGTCAATCCCTTAGAGATGCCAAAGTACCCGTGTAGTCCATTTGACTGATAACCGTCGAAAAGAGCCATATGTCCGTATGTAACGGCAAAATCTCTTGCATAAGAAAGCGCTGCCAACGGCATGCACAAGACAGGCAGAAGAAGGAAAATGGCAACCATTCGTTTCAACATCATCGCTTCTCCTTCACCATACCAGATACGAAAACCGCCAGAGCTGGATTCCCCAGCTGTCAATTTGTCCACTACGGACGTCAAGCGTAACGAATGGGCTGAACCATTGGTACCACGCATCTTTTTCCAACAATCTCAACCATGCAAGCTGCATATACAGGCGAGGGACTTCTGCATCGTGCGATTCCCATCGGGCTCCGATTGAAAATGAGGGAGCATAGGCAGTCTTATTGACAGGCATTAGAAAACCAAACGGATGATTGATCATCCTGAAGAGAGAGATTTCGCTTCCCGCAGTCAGATTAAGATATCCCGGACTCCCCGAACGAATTCCAAAACGCACCTCACAAAACATAGCCGGTTCGAGAAACTCAAAATCGAACGGAGTAAGCAGTATGTGCAGTGCGCCGGAACTTGAAGAATATGCTGGCTGCAGCAAGAATGCGGTTCCTTCCACAGACCAGCCGTATCCTGCAGTCCGGTAGGAAGCAAATGAGAGTTGCATGCAGGCGAGCATGATGACGATAAGTACCAGCCGGTTTTTTCTCATCTCAACCCCCGACGAAGGTAAACCAGTAGTTGGGCAACACTTCCAGCTTCCGCCACGAGCGTGCCTCTTCTACGGTAATTCGATGGGCATCGATAAAAAGCTCGTTCAGATGCTCACGAGACAAACGGTTGAGACTGGTACTCTCAACTACGACGCTAAGTTCGTTTGAGAGGTTCATCGAACGGTAATTATAATTCGATGAACCTACCATGACATAGCGGTCGTCGACAACTACAAGCTTCTCGTGCAGCAACGGATAACGGTAATCGCCTTGTGGTTCGGGCTCCCTGTACAGCTCGATTCCCAGTTCCAACAAATCCAATGCGGCATATTCCACGGCAAGTCTGTTTTCTGTGCGCATATCCCAAGGAACAAGCATCTTGACGACAACTCCCCTGTCGACTGCACGTTTGACCGAATCTTTCATGACTTTGTCTAAAAACGGAAGGAACGGCAGCAGCAGTATTTCTCTGTCGGCAGCGTCGAACAATGCTAAAAACATGGCTTTGACCGTTTCGTTCGTGTGGTATTGATCGGCAACCCATGCTCGGTGCTGTACTTCAGGCTGTACGGTGCTTCGATTGACAAGGAGCGTATCTAGCGCTACCTCGTCCCATGTAGAGGCGTTCCAGAATTCGACGAAATTCTCTATAAGCAATTTTGCCAATTCATGTGATCGAAATACGTACATGGAGTCACGCTGACCTTCGCTTGACGACGAATCGTTCAACGATACATAGTTATAGTTCATTCCTCCGAGTGCGACTATTTCACTGTCGACTATTAAAAATTTTCGGTGTTCCCGCAACATGAGGTTGTGCAGCAATAGGATCCGTTCGCCGGTAAATGGATTGAATTCGAGCATACGCACTCCGTCGGCTCGAAGTTTATTCAAAGATTTCATCTTTTCGCTCGATGCGGTGTACTCGAGATACGATATCGAATCAAAGATGAGGTAGACAGGAATTCCCGACCGTGCCTTTGCGGCCAATTCTTCAAGCACGATTGCCGATTGTGGACTCAAGGAAGCGAGAAACACTGTAGTAGCAATCGAGTGTCTTGCCGAACGTATCAGTTCGGCTGCCCGCACGGCCCATTGCTCTCCGCGATAGTAGATTTCGGGTTCGTCGACAGATACCATAGGCAATCGATAGGCTTCCATCGCATCAGCCATAGCTAAATCTTCACCAAATGTTTGATAAGGAATCGGTAACGTTGAACAAGAAATGCTAACGACTAAGATCATCGGTACGAACAGAGCGAGCAAGGCCACCCGTCTGCAATGAGCGTACGTCATTTTTGTTTCCCTCGTTGAGTGGGGAAAATGAAGGGATGCGGAAGCAATTCCTTAAATGTATAGCGCACGCAAGCGTCGTGCAAATCGTACAACACGACCTCGGTTTCGACTTGGCAGAATTCAGCAAGAACTTGCAGACATACCGCACAAGGAGGAGCAGGTGGCTTATCATCCGAAACGACCACTACCAGAGCCGCGCTAAAGTCTTTTTCCATGCTCACAGCCTTCATGATAGCTCCGCGTTCTGCACAAATCGTAGCTCCGTATGAGGAGTTTTCTACATTGCATCCGCTGTAAATCGCTCCTGTTTGTGCACTTACCACAGCAGCGCCAACGTTAAATTTGGAATACGGCGTGTAGGCATTTTCTCTTGCTGCGGTAGCTGCACTTCGGGCACGCATGAGCAATAACAGATGCTCGAACTCAACAGAAGTAGAAAAATCTTCGATCTCTTCGAGCGTATCGACTACTGCATCGGCCCCTGCGGCACGCAGCTGCGCTGCAGTGAAGCTCGTGGTGACTCCGACACAGAGCGCTCCTGCGGCTTTTGCAGCCTGGATTCCATTTAGGGCGTCTTCAAAGACCACGCAGGTTGCAATATCGACACCGAGCCGTTTAGCTGCTAATTGGTAGATTTCGGGAGATGGTTTTTTCTTTTTTACGTCCTTCCCATGTACCAATGTCCCGAACCAATTTGCATCTAATGAGGCAATCCTAAGATTTATGTCAAGTTTCATCTTATCGGCACTTGTTGCAACGGCCATCGAAATTCCCGCTTGGTAAAGATTTTTCAAAAATCTATGAACAGGTAAAAACGCATCGCTTGAATTTTCGATAAGATGTTCATATATCCCATACGTTTCGACTTTTGCCTGCTCCAGGTCGACCTCGATCCCATATAACTCTGCAACGCCCCCGATATAGCGGTCTTCGCCAGAACCGACAAAGGGAATGAAGTCATCCGGTTTTACCGCAACGCCCCGTCTGGCGAAAAATTGAATTGCTGCCTGATTAATATATCGTTCCGATTCGATAAGCACGCCGTCCATATCGAAGAGTACTGCTGTGACCATATGACCTTCCTTGGGAAAATATTCAATGGAGAGGTTTTACCACTTCATTGAGAATGCCGATAAGCGGCTGATAGTCCCCTTCAAGTGCGGCAATATCGGCTTCCAGAAGTCTTTTGTCGGAAGCACTTGCCAAATCGAAATTCCATCCGGCTGCTTGGCACAATTGATGGAAAAATACCCGCATCGTTCTCGTATTGCCATCCATAAACGGGTGCAACGCATGTATTTCCGCCATAAAATATGCGAGATTGTTGATGAAATCCTCGTGTTCTTGCCCCCTGAGATAATGATCCTTACGCAATGTTTCAAAAATCTCATCGGCTACGCGTTGAATGTAGTTGGGCAGACAGAACATGGTGCGTCTGGTAATGGGGATATAGCGGATTTCTCCCGCAAATGGATAAATATCTCCGAATAATGTTCCGTGAATGCTTTTCAGATGATCGAAATTATAATTCCATTCTTGCGGTCCGATCATGATCTGCGCCATTCTAACCGCCACGATATACGTTTCGATTTCATCAAGCAGTTCTTGATCCCGAATACCGTAGTAATTGATACATACATCGGTCCCTTCGTAACATCCGTCGGGGCTAACACTCGTATCGGATTCTGAAGCAAGACCAAACGAATCTACAATCTCGCTTACTGCTTCGTCCCCGGACAAATCGTCTTCAAGTACACGCTCGACATACTGTTCGGCTTGCGCTGTCATCCGATAGCCCTCTGATTCAAGATTAAAACTGATAAAATCCATATACCGTTGCAAGCGGCTCTCTTTCATGCGTCCTCCACCGATGAGCTTTTTACCCCGGATACAAACCGAACCAGGGCATGCAGTAACGGCATTATACCATCAAAATCTGCTATTCCCAAGTGGCGATTATCAATAGTTAGAACCACCTGGCAATCGAGGCACGTACCGTTCCGGTTAATTCATATGGTACGAACATGCCGCTGAGCAGCATGCGGACTTCTCCGGTTATGCCTGCCGACCACTGTGCATTCAGCATTTTACGATATGAAAGCGATCCGACGGGACCATAGAAAACATTGATGTTCGCAGGATCGAATGCAGTGATCGGAGCAGTTGTCAGATTCGCATACGGAATCGCGACTCCGGCCCCGAGGGCCAGTTCAACCGTAGATGCATTTTTAAATGTTTTACCTAGCGTCATCAGTGCATGAACATCGCCGAAATGTACTTGTCCGGCCAGACCGGATTTCCAATACATCTGATATCCCAAACCAATACGCAGTCCTAAATTGAAAGTCGGGCTAAACGATACAAGCTGGTCTGCAATGTAATCGAGTGCTACGGACGGAAGAATCATGGGATTAAGATCTGTATAGGTGTTGGAACTGTCAAACATTGAAGTCAGCACGTAATTGCTTGCCCTTCCGCCGGCAAATGCCGACAGTTCGATCGCGTTACGATTTACGGTCTGTGCAGCTTCCTGAACCGGAGCCCCTTGCGTAGCTACTACAGCTTCTACAGGTTCTACAGATGCTACTACAGGCGCTTCGACTTGATTAAGCGATGCTTTGTATGAAGCTGCGTCATACGTGTATGACCCGCTCGGTCCCCACAGTATACCGTCAAACGATTGCTGTACGTATAAAACGTGATTTACTTCTCCATCAAGGGGAGCAGACTCATAGGTCAGCGTCGAGGCGTCCACCACCGTCCAGAGGTCGCTCTGTTCGCCGTCGAGTTGATAGCGAAACACAGTGATTCCTTCTTGGGAAGCTTCCCATTTCCAGGTAATCGACACTTCTTCGGCAGACAAAAGTTGTCCAGGTATGATGATGGCTAAAGCAAGCGCCAATATTCGTATTGATTTTTTTATACTCATACGACAAAACCTCCATGCGGTACGTACAATATACTGCGCTCAAACAAAGAGAACAAGTTCCCCGCCGTGTACATTTCAAGCATCTGTATCAATGCTATCATGGAAAGACATCGATTTCAATTGCACTAAGATCGGCAGATATTGTCAAACAAAGCTCATCTCCTGTATGCTTTTTACATGTCTATACGCACTATCAAGACATTGTGCCTTTTCTGCGGTTCAAGCGATGGATACTCGAAATCTTATAAAGACGGAGCACTGAATCTTGCCAAAACGATGATTGAGCGAAACATTTCACTTGTATACGGAGGCGGAGGGAAAGGTCTGATGGGTACGGTTTCGAAGGCTGTCTACGGGAAAGTCCCCAACGTAATCGGCATTATCCCTGAAAAACTCTATGAATCGGTGCGCTATCTCGACCACTATGAAGACGATTTGGTCATTGTAAAAGACATGCACGAGCGGAAAGCCGAAATGTATGCCAGATCTGATGCATTTGTCGCAATGCCGGGAGGCGTCGGTACGGTTGAGGAGTTTATGGAAGCCTATACGTGGCTTCATCTCGGGTATCACAACAAACCGATCGGATTGATCAATATCGACGGGTACTTCGATCATCTGCTGCTGTTTCTCAACCATTGTGTAGACCAGGGTTTCCTCCGAGAAGAATTTTTCAAAGCGTTATGTGTAGCACCCGACAGCGACCGGCTGCTGGACATGCTTGAACATGTTTCTTTAGCACTTCCTTCGAAATTCCACTAAGAGCGACACCTCTACATCTTGGGTAAAAAACAATGTATAATCTTTTGACTGTGATTACGAAAATCCACAACCGCATCGTGCGGCACAATCGATACGGAAGTATGTAGTCGAAAGGAATGATAGTATGCGTGCAATCATCAACCGGCGGGCAGTAACCGAATATTTCGGTATCGCCATCGGCTCTCTCATCGCGGGTTTCGGCATAGCGGCGTTTAATACGCCTGCAAAAATTGCCGGAGGCGGAGTCAATGGTATTGCGACCATCCTGTACCATACGCTGGGACTCGAACCCGGACTTGCAATGCTTGCCATGAATATTCCGATATTCCTTGCCGGAATGAAAGTGTTCGGTGCAAAATATGGTTTCAAGTCGATTGTCGGCATGACATTGTTTTCCTTATCGGTCAGTTTGTTCGGGCAAATCATCGGATACGAAGGAATTTTACCATACAACGACTCTGTCGACGTGTTGCTCTCGGCTCTTTTTGGAGGATTGTTTGTCGGTGTTGGAATCGGTCTAGTCATGAAAAGCGGAGCCAACACCGGAGGAACAGATATCATTGCCCAGATAATTTCCCGCTATACCCCTCTTGCGCTCGGTACGAGCCTGCTGCTGACCGATGGTCTGGTCATACTCTCTTCCGCATTCATCTTCGGCATCGAGCGTGCATTGTATGCAATCATCAGCGTGTATGCATCGACGCAGATGATTAATTACGTAATTATGGTGATGGGCACCAAATATGCAAAAACGGTCTTCATCTTCAGTGAAAAACTGGAACTCATCAAGCAACTGATTATCGAAGAACTCCATCATGGCGGAACATTGTTCACTGGAGTCGGCATCTATACCGGACAGCAGCGTCAGATGCTGATGGCGGTCATTCCGAACCAGCAGATATCGATGCTTACGTCGATTGTTCACCTAAGCGATCCTAAGGCGTTCATGATCGTTCAAGAGGCATATCAGGTATTGGGAGAAGGATTCACTCCCATGGTAAAGGTTGTTCCTATACAAACAACGAGACATTCTGCTAGTGCAGCCAAGCAGATGACTCCTTTGGTAAGGCCGAAGAAGAAGCGATTATAGATTATCAGGACCACAGCTGAGGCGGATAATACCCTTCTGCAATTTTCTTGGCAATCTCTGTCTTGACTGTCTGGCGGTCTTCCACGTACGTCATGCCGAACCAGCGTTCGTCTGTCGTATAGAACTTTATCTTACCCTCTTTTTGCACGACCATATTGCTTGCGCCTTCCGGCAGATAGCATTCCGCTTTTTCACTTTGGATGTGCTGAGTAAGAAAATGGTCGAAGTAACGTTGAAAAGAATCGAGTGCAGACAATGAAAATCCGAAAAAATTCATCGAAACCCACTCATCTCCGGAAAGTTGCCTTATGTGTCCGTCAAGCTCGCTTACGATACCGCTACCTTGGTGATAAATTTTAGTATTTTCACGCATGGATTCGAGATAACCGTCTTTTACCGTACAGATTGCTCGTGATACAGATCCGCTCGGACTCGTCGTATTGCGCAACACATAACCGACCATCGCATGTTCACTTGAGTCTGTGTCAATTTCAGACAGATGCTTTCCCATAACCTTATATGCCGATCTCCCGTAATAATCATCGGCGTTGATGACACAAAACGGTTCGTTCAGCATTTCTTTCGCACAGAGAATCGCATGAATGGTTCCCCAAGGCTTTCTCCGTTGTGCCGATTGAGAAACCTGTTGAGGCGTCAGCAGTGACTGAAGGCTTTGGAATGTATAGGAAGCATCGAAGTTGCGAGCGATACGATCGAACAATCGTTCTCTAAAATCGTGCTCGATATCTTTTCGGATAACGAATACTACTCTTTTAAAATCGCTTTTCATCGCATCATAAACCGAGTAGTCAAGCAGCGCTTCGTTATGTAATCCGACACCGTCTATTTGTTTCACTCCGCCATATCGACTTCCCATCCCGGCTGCAAGCACCAATAATGTAGGTTTCATCGTGTACTCCTCCATGAATCGTAGATTCGAGTATACCATGAAAGGAGCGTGCGAGAAAGAAACTTGGGAGGAAAGAAGATGCTAGTCGGTAGATACTTCAACGAGGATATTCGCTTGATAGGCTCCGGAAGCAAGCTCTTTGAAATTAAATCCCTCGTCTTTGGTCGGAAAGGTAATAACGATGCTTCCGTTCTCCCGAGACCGGTTTCCATCTACCACGCCGATCGGTTTTTCGGCACGGTTGTTCTCCCATCGAACGGCGGTTGCATCGGTATCGATACCAACAACACTCAACTTGAACGGTATGACCGAATCCTTCTTCTTAGGATCAGGACCGGCATCACCGATAAATTTAAACAAAAACTGATTGTTTGCAGGCCCAGCTGTATGAGCTGGTAAAATTCTTAACTGATAGGCAACATCGGGATTGTTGGAGAAAAACTCATAGGTGGCAATCACTATTTCACGCCCTTCCAAGTCTTCGTTGAACAGAATCGGAGTCTGCTGCTTTATTTCAAGGCTGAATGTTTCTTGTAAGCCGATTATTGCATTAATCGGAATGATATCCGTGAAGACGATTCTTGCAACCAAGGGCACGGCCAGCATAGCGAAAAGCGCTATAAACACTAATGCCCGACGCAATTTCATGATACGTCCTCCACTTGGATGAAATCAAAACAATATGTAGATACTATAGTAAAACGACATACAGATGTCAAGAGAGATTCTATATATGAATATTTTTCTCTAGTAAATCTACATTAAAAATCTCTATTTATTTATATAATATTATATTAAAACATTTACACATATGACATATTAGTAAAGATTCAACAAAATAACAGCTTCAAACACTCTGTATCCGCCCTACGCAAGACCTTTAATATTTCGACTTGGTGCAGATACTTTTCCTATTGACAAGAAATAAGCCTACCCATAGCATACAACAGTTCGGATGCGTAGCTCAGCTGGATAGAGCGCTGCCCTCCGGAGGCAGAGGTCGTGGGTTCGAATCCCGCCGCATTCATCTATTATTCGACAACGCTCATGTTCATCACGTATTTGCCAAGATAATCATCAGTAGCGTTTACAGAGCCTTCTACCAACACATAATAAAAACTGGTAGTTGGTACGGCGTATTCAATCACTTCGTCAAGTAATTCGTTTCGATCTGAATTGCCGATATTATTGATATCGGATGTGTACAACATAAGATTTAGGTCGTTTTGCAGATTATTTAATGTAAATCGGTACGTATTTCCTGCCGAAAGATAGACTTTATAATAATCTTTATCTGATGCATTTTCGATAATACCCGTCCATGAGATATTGGTCCCTTGAAATTCGTTAGCCGTTTCGGGCAAGTCGTTCGGTTCTTCTTCCGAGGTATAACCGGCATACAAATCGCATCCGATGATGAGGATTGTTAGAATTGCCACTAGGCACACGAGCAATTTCAGAAATATTCCAGAGGTATTGAAGTAAATTTTCAGTTCTTCAGCCGCAGCAAAGCGACCGCTTTGTTTTTGTTTCATATTCATACTGTATGTCAAACCTGCGAGAATGAAAAAGGTGACGGATAATCGCTTGGTACCGAGCAGCTGTCTGTAGATGATAACTAGGTGTACATTGGTGCGTATCGATTCGGCGTACGTATTGCATTTACCATCATTTTCAGTCACACTCGTCCTTGATTAATCGATTCTGAACGGCAGGCTTATCATTGTCAGACATGAGTACGGACGTACCGGGTGTTTTAAAACCTCGGCTTTTTTCAAATAAGGATTTAAGAAACCTCATCTTACCGCTTATTATCGAGCAATTCCTCAATGTGACGATTGGAATTGCCGATACGGTGATGATTGCTTCGGTGGGAGAAGCCGCCGTTTCGGGAATCTCGCTCATCGATGCGATCAACATCTTATTTGTACAATTTTTCGCAGCCATTGCAACGGGAGGAGCAGTAGTCGTCTCACAATACATCGGCAGACGAGATCATCCGTTGGCCTCCGAAGCCGCAAGACAACTCATCTGGTCTTCTACGCTTTTGGCAACGCTGATTATGGCAATACTGCTGTCGGCACATAATTCCGTGTTATTCACGATATACGGAGCTGTCGATGCTCAAGTAATGTCAAATGCCCGCATCTATTTCATCATTACATTAGCCTCGTATCCGTTTTTGGCCGTTTACAATGCCGGTGCCGCATTGTACCGATCGCAAGGCAACAGTCGCGTTTCGATGAATATCTCATTGGTGATGAATTTCATCAACATCCTTTTCAACGCTTTGTTGATCTACGTGCTCAAATGGGGTTCTGCTGGCGCAGGAACAGCTACGCTTTTGTCACGTATTGTCGGTGCATGGATTATCATGACATTTTTACTACGCAAGAACGAAGTGTTGAGTATAGGAAATATTGTTCGAATCAAGCTTAAGTGGCACATGATAAAACGGATTCTTCGTATCGGCATACCGAGCGGAATCGAGAATACGCTATTTCAAATCGGCAAAGTCTTGGTTCTGAGCCTGATTACAAGCTTTGGTACGGCATCCGTCGCTGCTAATGCGATTATGAACCTGATCAGTTCCTTTATACTCGTTCCAGGTTCTGCCATCGGGTTAGCTATGATTACCGTTGTCGGACAATGCATGGGGGCACGCGACGACAGTCAGGCTGTATTCTACACAAAACGATTGATGGCGATTGCCTATGGGATGATTGCTTGTTTGGGTATATTGATGTTCATCACCATACGGCCTGTGGTAGGAATCTTCAACCTCAGCAGGGAAGCAACCGATTTGTCAATCAATATTGCAAGATCATTGTTTGTTACGACGCTCTTATTCTGGCCGCTTTCCTTTGCGCTCCCGCAGGCTTTGAGAGCTTCGGGAGATGTCCGCTTCACCATGATTGTGTCGATATTGAGCATGTGGTTTATTCGAATAGGCGGAAGTTATCTGTTAAGCCTGCAGTTCGGCATGGGTCTTATCGGCGTATGGTGGGCAATGTATCTCGATTGGATTGTCAGGTCGGCCAGTTTCGTTACGAGATTCGTAAACGGGAAATGGAAGCGCAAGCAGGTAGTCTGACTTCACAATACTTTGACATACATCAGCTTACTATCCCCGGGGGCATAATAATCGGCAAGCGTTGCTTCGAGAATATATCCGTTGGAAGTATAAAAACTCCTGGTAGGGACATACAGGGCGCTGGATGAAGTCTCGATGTATACTCGCGACCCACCCCTCTTTTTTATCTCGCATTCTGTCGCTTCCAAAACCTTCTTCCCAAAACCCCTATTTCGCAACGCAGGGTCGGTAGCAATCCAATACAGGTCGTAGCTACTGCGTGTTCCGGGAATCGGACCGAAACACGTATAGGCCGCCACACGTCCCGATTCTTCCATGAATTGAAAAAAATAACCGCAGGAGGGGCCTTTTTCCAAGCGTTCGACAACTAGTGAAACTCCGACTTCCTGCTCCTCTTCGTTAAAAAAACCCGAGTCGTGCAGGATGTTGCGCACCGCAGCTATATCGGATGATTTCGGTTCTTCTCTGAATTGGAACATGTATTTATCCTCTGATGATACGGTCAATCAATGCAGTATATGAAAGACCGTAAGCCTGAGCAGCGGCAACAAAGCCGCTATCGGCGGTTATACAGGGGTTGAGGTTTACTTCCAGAACATAGGGTCGGTTTTCGCTATCAAGACGCAAATCAACTCTCACATATCCCTTAGCCCCAAACAATTCCCAACATGCGATGCTTACTTGCACAACCTCATCTACATTCGACCGATCGAGATGTTGAATTTCGAATGTCCGGTTGGTATGCCGGTACTCCCATGACTGTTCGTCCCATTTCGCCTTATAACCCGTGATGCGTGGTTTTCCTTGAGGAAAATCTGAAAAAATCATTTCCGCAGGCGGCAGAACCGTGGGTTTTCCGTCAATCGGCAATATAGAGATATTGAATTCGCGCCCTTCGACATAGCGTTCAACGAATATGTCCTTTTTCTTATCTTCGAGTAACTGTTCGATCAAAGTCATTGAAGGTTTCTGAATAACGGAATCATCATTGATTCCGACCGAAGCTTCTTCGGCAACCGGTTTTATGATAACAGGATACCGAATCAGAGATTCCAAACACTTTCGATCCCCGCTGCTAGCCCATTCGGGAGTCGGTATACCGCTGGTGGTCATCAGTCGTTTCGCTTCGAGCTTATCGGATGAAAGCATCATGCCTACGCTGCTACCGCCCGTGTAGTCTATGCCGAGAGATTCGAAGAGAGCCGGAGCGACAAACAGAAGGCGACTACCCTTCTGTGTCTCCACCAGGTTGAAAACCATATGTGCGCCCGACTCTCTCAAGCGTCGTTCCATAAGCGGCAGATTCAATGTAAACGTCGAGGTATGGACTTGATGACCGAGTTGGCGTAAAGCACGACGTACTTGGTTCACTTCCAGAATAGTGTCCATCTCGTCATGCGACGGATGTGCCGATAATCGGTCGTGAACGATGATGATATCCATCAAGTATAGGCTCCGACAATTCGCTTCATCGCGGACTCCATAATCCGACCGATTAGTTCATGGTAGCTGATCTGGGCTAAACCTGCGAGAATCGGCAAGTCCGAATCAACCGGATTTAGACCGGCAAGCGGATTGACTTCCAGAAAGCAGATGTTGCCGTTTGAATCGGCTTTTACATCGATTCTGCCGCCGTCTCGGCATCCTAGTACGTTCCAAGCACTGAGCGCAACGTTACAACACTCATCTGCGATAGCTCCTGAAGCCAACTGGTACCTAGCATACTGTTTGTACTGTTGTTTGGTATGATAGGAGTAAATACCTTGGTCGCTGGCAGAATCAACGATGATTTCCATGACTGCGACTGGACGGGCATTGCTTCCTGTCCCGGTAATCCCGACGGTAAATTCACGACCGCTCAGATATGTTTCTACCAACGATTCCTGATCGAATTGTTCCCGTATTCTCAATACCGATTCACGCAGTTCTTCTGCATTATTGACGATCGAATTCGCATCGATACCCATTCCCGTTCCGCCACCGACCGGTTTGACGAACAACGGATACGTCATGCGGATGCGCGACAGGTCTTCGATTGACGATACGATATGAGAATTTGCAACGGGAACTCCCGATTGCCTGAGAATCATATTCGTGATTCCTTTGTGGAGCGCAATGGCCAGTACGAAGGAATCGGAAAAAACATAGGGAATCGCGTATGCATCGAGCAGTGCGGGAATTTGTGCTTCCCGACACATCCCGCGAAGTCCTTCTGCAATATTGAATACGAGATCGCAGCGTTTCCCCTGAGCAAGATACGTAACGAGAGCCTGAACATTGCCGATTCGAACCGTACTGAATTTTAATAGTCTGAGCGATTCTTCTATCGCATCGATTGTCTCGATACTGTCAAATTCAGCCGACTCCTCCGAAGAGTAGCCGGCTTTTAAATAATCTTCCTTGAGATCGTATGTGATGCCCACAAGCATATTAGCGAACCGCCTCTTGTTCCAGATGATCGGGATACTTGAAAACCTTGCCTTCGTAGTTGCGCAAGTACAAATTTTCTGCATCGTGCGAGAGCTCGTACTCAGGTAGAATCGGAACCTTTCCTCCACCTCCGGGAGTATCTATGACATAATGTGGAATCGCATAGCCGCTGGTGTACCCGCGGATAGAGCGAATCAATTCTTTACCCGTTTCGATAGATGTTCTAAAATGAGCCGAACCGACAATCGGATCACACTGGAATAGATAATATGGTTTTACACGGACCCGAAGAAGCTTATGGAACAACGCGGTCATCGTTTTGGCATCGTCATTCACGCCTTTGAGCAAAACCGTCTGGCTGCCCATGACGATTCCATTATCAGCTAATCGATCGAAGGCTTTTTTGGCTTCGGTCGTAATTTCATCCGGGTGGGTGCAGTGCACACTCAGATATATTGGTTTATAACGGCGAAGGCGCTTGACTAATTCAGTGGTAATCCTTTGCGGCAGAACGAGCGGTACTTTCGTACCGATTCTTACCATTTCGACGTGGTCGATACTGGTAATCTCTCGAAGCAGCCATTCGATCGAATCATCGGATAGTGTCAGAGGATCTCCACCGGATATGACTACATCGCGAATTTCAGGAGTTCGCCTAATATAATCGATTCCTTCTTTCCAATGACTTTCCAAAGCTTCGTTATGACCCCCGACTAAGCGGGAACGAGTACAGTATCTGCAGTAGACCGAACAGAAGCTGGTAGTCAGAAACAAAACTCTGTCGGGATACCGATGTACGATTCCAGGTACCGGACTCGTACGGTCTTCATGTAGAGGATCGGCACTCTCTCCCGGACTTATCGATGCTTCCAGAATAGTAGGCACTACGGTTTTCCGAAGAGCACTATCAGAATTTTCGGGATCGATAAGGCTGAGATAGTACGGTGTAATTGAAAACGGGAATTGATTCGATTGCTCTTCAAGAGCCTGGCGTTCTGCATCGGTCGGTTCGATGAATCGCCTTAGCTCTTCCAAAGTCGTAATACGATGGGCTATCTGCCAATGCCAATCGTTCCACTGACTTGTACTCACATCCGGGAAATACCGTTTTCTGAATTGAGCGGTACGGTCATTACCAGTGGTTTTTCGACTTGTTCCGGATTTGGTTGACGACACGCAGGCCTGCGTGTCACTCTGTTTGAGTGGAGGCTCGTCGTCTTCGACGACAAATGTCTCCTTTGTAAATAAATAACCCACAATAACCTTCCTTAGGATCGTGGAGTCAGGCCTGTTAAACCTTGCATAGCTGCAGGAGTAACCCTACGACACCTTTTCTCTGAAAGAATTGTAGCACTAAAGCAAAAAAAGGGCTATCTGCAATACCGATTTCTCATAAAAAATCTGATAGTCGGCATATGATTATTCTGTTGTTTTTTGACGGTATTGGGTTTGATACAGTTGACGGTACATTCCGTCGTTTTCAAGCAGCTGCCGATGGGTTCCCGACTCGACGATTTTACCGTCTTCAATAACAATAATACGGTCCGCCCGCATCACGGTCGAGAGCCGGTGGGCGATAACGATCGTGGTTCGTCCGAGCATCAAATCCTGTAATGCGGACTCTACCTGTTTTTCCGATTCTGAATCGAGAGAACTGGTTGCTTCATCGAGTATGAGGATCTTGGGGTTTTTCAGAAACACACGAGCGATTGCAATACGTTGTCGCTGCCCCCCGCTGAGTCGCGTGCCGCGCTCTCCGATAATCGTATCGAAGCCTTGTTCCTGTTCCATGATGAAGCGTGTCGCATTGGCTTTTTCGGCAGCCCACAAGACTTCTTGTTCGGTAGCGTCGGGTTTTCCAAATTTTATATTGTCCCGAATCGATCCGCAAAAAAGCAGAGACTCTTGAAACACCATTCCGATCTGCTGGCGAAGCGACCGCACCGTATAATCCCGAATATCTCTGCCTCCGATGAGGATCGATCCTTCGGTGACGTCGTAAAATCGTGCGATAAGATTGATGATAGTCGACTTTCCCGATCCCGATGGACCGACAAGTGCAACCGTATCACCCTCATTCATCTCAAATGAAATATTTTCCAAAATAGAACGCTCGACTTGCGGGTAACGAAACACGACATGTTTGAATTCCAATCGGCCTGCATCTTTGCGAGTGCATTCGAGTGCATTCGGAGCGTCTTTGATATCGCTTTCCATATCAAGCACTTCGAATATTCGGTCGATAGCGGCCATGGAAGTACTGAACACCTGCGTAAGTTCCGAAAAGCGGTTGACCGGCATATAGAAACTACCGAGGTACGAATAAAACAAAATCATCTGTCCCAACGTTAGGCGCTGGTCGAGGATAAAAAAGCTCCCGGCAAACACCACTAAGATCGGTGCGATTCCCGTGAGGAATCCAACGGTTGTTGCGTTGACCGCACCCCAGCGAGCTCCTTCGAGCGTTTCGTGTAGCAGAGAGGAAGCTTCATTGAAAAAGCTTTGCTGCTCCTCCGGTTCCCTAGTAAACGACTGGAC
>JAAYDK010000117.1 GCA_012729295.1 Spirochaetales bacterium
CAGCTCTGTGGAACATGATGCAAGCCCTTCCGTTCTCGGAATGGTTCGCGTAGTTTCACACTTGGTGAAAGTCGAGGAGATATAACATGGCTCAGATTAAAGCGCCGTTTGGGGCGAATACAAAGAAAACGGTTGTCGGTCGTGGTTCCTCTTCAAAGGGAAGAACCTGCGGACGCGGCAACAACGGACAGAATTCCCGCAGCGGTGGCGGAGTACGACCTGGATTCGAAGGCGGGCAGATGCCCCTCTACCGGCGGGTTGCCAGAAGAGGATTCTCCAACTATCCGTTTAAAGAAGAGTACCAAGTCGTTTCACTTGATGCAGTATCTAGATGTTTTGAGGACGGAGAAGTAGTTTCTCTCGATTCGTTGAAAGATAAAGGCCTTGTAAAAGGCGTAGACGCTCAGGCTAAGGTTCTTGCTAATGGCGAGCTTACTAAGAAAGTCGTGTTTGAGGGTGTAAAAATCTCTGCTTCCGCAGTCGATAAGATTAAGGAAGCGGGCGGCGAAGTCAGGTAATAAAGAGGGGTCAAATGTCTAATTCCTTAGTGAACATGTTCAAGATCGAAGAACTCAGGAAACGAATCCTCTATACGTTCCTGATGTTGGTAGTGTTCCGTCTAGGAACCTATATCCCAATACCGGGCATCGATCCGGAAGTGTTGAAGATCTACTTCCTTTCACAGAGCAATTCGACCTCCATCGGACTTACCGAGTACTTAAACTTCTTTGCCGGTGGGGCATTCTCGAACTTCTCTGTGTTTATGCTCGGTATCATGCCTTACATCTCGACACAGATTATTCTGCAGTTGCTGATGCTCGTCGTTCCCAGTTTGAAAAAGCTGAACGAGGATGCCGATGGTCGGAAAAAGGTCCAGCAGTATACACGGTATGGAACAATCCTGATCACGCTCATCCAGTCTTATGTCGTAACGGTGTATGCAAAGTCGATTCCGAATGTTCTTACAATCGATATCTTGCCGTTCACCTTTATCGCGATGTTGTCGGTAACTACAGGAACCATGTTCTTGGTATGGATCGGCGACCAGATAACGCAAAAGGGACTTGGCAACGGAATTTCTTTGCTCATCTTCGCCGGTATCATAGCTCGAATTCCCGATGCGATGGTCTCGTTATGGAGAAGTGTAAACCAGGGAACGTTGAATCCGATTGTCGTACTCGTCGTAATTGCGATGTTTGCCGGAGTTGTTGCACTGGTCGTGTGCGAACAAAGGGGCCAGCGCAAGATTCCCGTACAGTATGCAAAACGAGTCGTGGGAAGAAAAATGTACGGCTCGCAGAACACCTATATTCCGTTCAGAATCAACCCCTCTGGAGTTATTCCGGTAATATTTGCATCGGCGTTGCTGTCTTTTCCAGTCCAGATCGCAGGGTCGCTTGGACCTGAGGTGGTATGGATGCAGAAAGTAGCTGATTTTCTAGATTCACAGGGCGCCCCCTATCTGATTATCTACACCCTGTTGATCATAGGATTCGCATTTTTCTATACGCAAGTCAGTCTCAACCCGGTTGAGATGGCTAAACAAATCAGGGAGAATGGCGGTTCGGTGCCTGGCGTTCGGTCCGAGAAACTTGAAGAATATCTGACTAAGGTTCTCAACAGGATAGTATTGCCCGGATCATTGTTCCTTGCATTCATCGCTCTGATTCCGACTGTCGTACAGAAGTTTTTCAACTTCCCCGCTTCGGTCGCAATGCTTCTCGGCGGAACATCATTGATTATCATGGTCGGTGTAGACCTTGATACCATGAGCCAGATTGACGGAATCCTCAAGATGCACCATCATGAAGGGATTACGGCCAAGGGCAAGATCAAAGCACGGAACCTATAGGTAGGAGATGAATCGAATGAAAGTGAGAGCAAGTGTCAAGCCATTGTGCGACAAATGCAAAGTCATCAGGCGCGCTGGGGTCGTACGCATAATCTGCGACAATCCCAAGCACAAGCAAAGACAGAAATAAGAGCTCGTTGGGAGCTAGAGAGGAGGCCAGTTGATGGCGAGAATTGCAGGTGTTGATTTGCCGAACAAGGCGGTAAAAATCGCATTGACTTATATTTACGGTATCGGCAGGGTCTCGGCTATTGAGATTTGCCGGAAATCAAATATTAATCCCGATGAGCGGATGAATAACTTGAGCAACGACGATGTAAACGAATTGCGCAAGCTCATCGAGAACGAATACAAGGTTGAAGGACGCCTGAGAACCGAGGTAGCCCTAAACATCAAACGGCTGATGGATATCGGCTGTTATCGTGGCCTACGCCACCGCAAAGGTCTTCCTGTGCGTGGACAACGGACCAAGACCAATGCAAGAACTAGGAAAGGCAAGAAGAAGACTGTTGCCGGTAAGAAGAAATAAGGAGAACTGAAAGTGGCTAAAGCTAAACGCAAAGTCAAAAAGACGGTGTATGAAGGAAACGTCTACATCCAGGCGACCTTCAACAATACCATAGTGACCGTAACCGATCTGACCGGGAATGCCGTTTCGTGGGCGTCTTCTGGCGGACTTGGGTTCCGTGGCGCGAAAAAGTCAACTCCTTATGCCGCGCAGACCGCGACAGAGACTGCTGCGAAAAAGGCGATGGACTACGGTTTGCGTGAAGTAAACGTATTCGTCAAAGGCCCCGGTGTCGGTAGGGAATCAGCAATCAGAACTCTCGGTGTGCTCGGACTTAAAGTCAGAAGCATTAGAGACGTTACCCCCATCCCCCATAACGGCTGCAGGCCGAGAAAGACCAGACGTGTCTGATAAGGAGTTATAAGGAACCATGGCAAGATATACCGGACCAAAGTGCAGATATTGCCGCGCTGAAAAAACAAAGCTTTTCCTGAAAGGGGAACGTTGCCATACCGGCAAATGCCCGTTAGCGAAAAAGTCTACCGGTCTCCCCGGTAAGGACCCTCGCGCACGATCGAAAAAACCCACCGACTACGGATTGCAGCTTCGTGAAAAGCAGAAGCTCAAGAGAATGTACTGCATGCTTGAAAAGCAGTTCAAGCTCACCTTTAATGAAGCTTCCAGGACTCCCGGAAAGACTGGTGAAAACCTCATCATGCTTCTCGAGAGAAGGCTGGACAACGTTGTCTTCAGACTTCATTTTGCCAATAGCCGCAACCAGGCTGCCCAGTTGGTCAACCATGGCCACATTTTGGTAAATGACAAACGAGTTGGAATTCCATCCTATCGGTTAAAACCGGGTGATGTGGTGTCTGTAGGCCTACACGGACAAAAGATGCTGATCATTAAGGAAAACCTCAAGGAATACACCAAGAACGGCTTGGCCCCTTGGCTCTCCCTTGACCCCGATTCAATGAAGGGGACGTTCCTCGCAGTACCCAGAAGGGCGGATGTCGCCGAAACGAAGGACATCAACGAGCAACTGGTTGTCGAGCTCTATTCTCGTTAAGGAGTAACCATGGCACGTAAAAACCTGTTGAAAGGATTTAAGAAGCCCAAAGGAATCATTTTTGAACACAGTCTTGTCGAACCCGATTCGGGTAAGTTTATCGCATATCCGTTCGAACGCGGCTACGGTACGACCATCGGCAATACATTAAGAAGGATTCTGCTCTCTTCGATTCAGGGTTATGCCGTTACCGCTGTGAAGTTCACCACCCGCAACGAAGAAGGTGTCGGACACCTGGTCACCAGTGAGTTCGAATCTCTTTCCGGTGTTGTCGAAGATATCACCGAAATCATCAGCCGCTTGAAGAAACTAAAGATTAAGCTGCCTGAGGATGTAGAAGGGAAGGTTTTGTACCTTGAATGCAAAGGTCCGGGAACGATTACCGGTGCCGACCTCGAAATCGATTCGGTTCAGGTCTCGAACAAGGATTTAGTCGTATTCACGATGATGGATGACGCCAATATCGATTTAGAAATTCAGATTGATCTTGGACGTGGGTATGTTCCTTCCGAAATCAACGAGAAGTACATCGAAGAAATCGGAACGATTCCCATAGACGCGGCATTTTCACCGGTTACCAGAGTCACCTATTCGATCGAGCCAACTCGTGTCGGACAGCGCAACGATTATGATAAGCTGATTATTGAAGTTCATACCGACGGTACGATTTCTCCGGAAAATGCTCTAGCTGAAGCGGCAAAGATTGCAAAAGATCATTTTTCAATCTTCATCAACTTCGACGAGAGTATCGTAAACAGCAATGACGAGGTCGACGAGGAAGAAGAGCTGATTAGAAAAATCCTGAGTACTTCGGTCGAAGAATTGGAATTGACCGTACGGTCGAGCAATTGTCTGAAAAACGCAAATATTCGTACTATTGGCGATTTGACGAAAAAAACCGAAGAAGAAATAGCGAAAACGAGGAATTTTGGGAAGAAGTCTCTTTCCGAAATCAAGGAAAAGCTCAAAGAGTGGAACCTTAGCCTCGGTATGACCGATTACAGCGTCCTGAAGAATTCAATTAGAATACCAGGGAACAAGGAAGAAGAGCATGAAGCATAGGATTGGATTTAACGCATTGAGCCGCAAGTCGGCTGAGCGTAAAGCTCTCAAGCGAAACATGGTGACTTCACTGTTTAGATATGAACGGATCGAGACCACCAAGGCGAAAGCGCTTGAAGTACGTCGCATGGCTGAAAAAATGATCACCCGTGCAAAAACCGACTCGGTCCATGCCCGTCGGATGGTCGGCCGCGATATCAAAGATGAAGCGGTATTGGCCAAGTTGTTCACTCAAATCGCCCCGTTGTTTACCGATCGTAACGGTGGTTACACCCGTATTCTCAAAACCGGGAACCGGATGGGCGATGCAGCTGAAATGGTAATTCTGGAATTGGTTGCCAAGACAGAAAAACCCAAGAAGAAGAGTGCCGAGAAAAGCAAGAAAGAGGCGAAAAAGGAATCTTCTGCGAAGGATCAGAAGCAGAAGGAAGAAAAGTCCGAGTCAGCCGAGGCCTAACCGATTCAACAATCGGAGCCAAAAAGGACCTTACGGTAACAACCGTTATGGACCGCTAACCGCCATCAAACGATGGCGGCTTTTTTGGCCAAATATAATATATCATAACGAAATCAACCAGTTTTCTGACTCAGCTTGACAAGTACAGACCTGACCAATATTATAGTAACATTACAATAGGGGGAATATATCATGGCATGGTACTTGGTTATCCCTCTTTGTCTAGCTTGTGTCTTTCTTGGTTGGTTAATAAGATGGATCTATGCAAAGTTCAAGCTTACCTCGATCGAACAGAAAGCTGTTCGGTTGAATCAGGAAGCGATAAAAGAGGCGGAAGCGAAGAGCAAGGAACTGCTGCTCGAGGCTCGTGATCAGTTGTTCAAGGAACAACAGCAACAGGAGCGTGAGGCGAGAGAACGCAGAGGTGAACTTCAGAGAACAGAGCGAAGATTGTTATTAAAAGAGGAAAATCTAGAGCGGAAACAATCTGAACTAGATGTACAAAAGAGACAGCTTGCAGACAGAGAGGCAAAGAACGTCCAAAGAGAGAAAAAACTCTCAGAGATGGAGGAATCTTGGCGTATTGAGCTCGAAAGAATAGCGGTTATGTCCTCGGAAGAGGCCAAACAGACTATTATCGAGTCGATGCAGAACGAAGCAAAACGCGACGCCCAGATTATCATCAACAAAATTGAGCAAGATGCGCAGATGAAATCTGATAAACTTGCTCGGGACATCGTTGTGTCTTCGATTCAACGGTTGGCCACCGAAGTGAGTTCGGAAGTCACCGTTACTACCGTAAGCCTTCCTAGTGATGAGATGAAAGGCCGAATCATTGGTAGAGAAGGCCGGAATATCAGGACATTGGAAACACTCACAGGAGTAGACGTCATCATCGACGATACACCCGAGGCGGTAGTTATCTCCTGCTTTGATCCCGTGAGGAAGGAAATCGCGAGAGTATCACTCGAACGGCTCGTGCAGGACGGAAGAATTCATCCTGCCAGAATCGAAGAAATCGTTACAAAAGTAACGAAAGAAATCTCAAGGGTGATTATCGAGGAAGGGGAAAAAGTCCTCTTTGACCTCGGTATTCATAACATGAGTCAGGAAATGGTGCGGGCTCTTGGGAAGCTCCATTTCAGGACAAGTTATGGACAAAATGTGCTCTCCCATTCGAAAGAAGTTGCCATCATAGCCGGAATGATAGCCGCTGAAGTCGGAGCCGATCGCGAAATTGCCCGCAGGGGTGGTTTGTTGCATGATATCGGCAAAGGTATCGAGACGGACGGAGATGCCAACCATGCCGAAATGGGAGCAGATCTGGCTAAGCGGCTTGGAGAAGATCCACGCGTAATCAACTCGATTCTCTCCCATCACGACGATATTGAGCCTAACTGCATCGAATCGGTCATCGTACAGATTGCCGATGCCATTTCTGCCGCCAGGCCCGGAGCCCGTAGAGAGACGATCGACAACTACATCAAACGTCTGGAATCTCTTGAAGATATTGCCGGTAGTTTTGAAGGTGTTGAAAAAGCATATGCGATACAGGCTGGAAGAGAACTGCGTATTCTGGTGAACAACGATACCGTTTCCGACGACGGTGCTAAAGAGATAGCAAAAGGAATCGCAGGCAGAATCGAATCTGAATTACGTTATCCGGGAAGAATCAAGGTGACGATAATCAGAGAGATGCGCGTCGTTGAATACGCGCGGTAACGTAGTAATGGCAAAAGAACGAGATTTGACGGCTCTGCTTCTCGGTGACGTATGCGGAAACCCGGGGTGCAGAGCCCTTTTTATTGGATTACCTCAACTCATTAAACGGACACGTGCGGACATTGTTGTTGTCAACGGTGAAAATGCAGCAGGCGGACTGGGAATCACAAACGAATTGGTAAGGCGATTCTACAGTCTTGGTGTACACGTGATAACCACCGGCAATCATATATGGCATCAGGCAGAAATCTTGCCTACGCTTGAATCCGACGATCGCCTGTTACGTCCGGCTAACTATCCTCCAGGAGCTCCGGGTACGGGATATGTAATCTATGAGATAGCCCAGCACAAGGTCGGAGTAATAAATCTTCAAGGGCGACAGCAACTACCGGCTATCGATTGCCCGTTCAGAACGGGTCTTGCCATCGTCGAAAAAATCCAAAAGCAGACCTCGATTATCATCGTCGATTTTCATGCCGAATCCACTGAAGAAAAAGAAGCGCTGGCATTCTATTTTGACGGGAAGGTTTCGGTAGTCGTCGGAACGCATACTCATGTGCAGTCTGCGGATGAAAAGATTCTCCCGAAAGGGACGGCATATATCTCCGATTTGGGAATGACAGGACCGCTTAACAGCGTAATCGGATCAGATCCCGCAATCGCGATTCAGCGTCAGCTGACACAGATGCCGTTGAGAAATAAAATCCTCGATGCTCCGTCATATCTTCAAGGAGTCGTTTGCAAGATTGATCCGAATACGGGCAAAGCCCGTTCGATAGAACGTATCAGCGAACAGTTCGGTTTCTAACGGAGAATCGACGATGAGCAGGGTAAAAAAACAACCGTTGCTGCAGTTGTTGGTCGAGCGATATCCCGAATATGATAAAGAGCGTCTGGCAAGCTTTGCCGTATGCCGCAACATCTTGGTAAACGGTGAAGTATGTACCGACGCTAAATCGGAAATCCCTTTCGATTCACGTATCGACATCGTATTCGACCAATTCGTATCGCGCGGTGCTTATAAATTACTGCATGCACTCCGAGTATGGGGAATCGATTGCCAAGATTTGATAGTGCTGGACGCGGGTTCGTCGACCGGCGGTTTCACCGATTGCCTGCTACAGCATGGGGCGAAACTCGTCCACGCAGTCGACGTAGGGTACAACCAACTCCATTGGAAGCTTCGTAACGATCCTAGGGTCGTCGTACACGAGCGTCAGAACATCATGACCCTCGATTCGCTTGATCCGATACCGGATGCTGCAGTAGCCGATCTTTCCTTCAGATCCCTGCAGCATGTGGCCACTCGTCTTTTTTCCCTTATAGGCGGCAACTGGGTCATCTGTCTGATTAAACCTCAGTTTGAAGTTCCTAAAGACCTAGCCGGATTTTCTGGTATAGTCGAAGATCCCGGAGAGATAAAGAAAGTCCTGATTCGTCTTTTCGATACGTTTGAAGAAGAAGGAATCAAAGTCAAAGGCTTGACCGAATCACCGATTAAAGGCCGAAAGGGGAATCGGGAATTTTTGGTGCTGTTGTCGAGAACGCACGGAATTGATCGGACTAGATTCATACAGCTGGCTGAGGATCTACTGCACGTTTGATTGGAGGGGTTTCCCTTCGACGAGAATAACGATATCTCTGATTCCGGTAAATGAACGCATCGTTCGACGGACTTGTTCAATAGCGGCATCTTTTCCGCTTTGACCCCACACTGTCTCATAGGTAAATTCACGTGTAAAGTCGATATAGGCAATCTGTTGGGAAACCGTCAGCCCGATGAGGCGTGTCGAAGCAGGGATACAGCTTATGCTTCCCAATGCGAGAGCATCTACTGAAGGACCTTTTAGTAAAGCTTCTACCGTTTGACGATAGGGCAGATTTTGAGGAACCATAACAGTCGCCGGTTGGTATGCAAATCCGCTACTCTGCGGAACGACGAAATAAATGGTTCTGGCCTGATTGGAATTCGTGGTTGTATTATCCGTACCGGATTTTAATAACCGTTCCTTCACAAGCCGGGTCATTCCCGACTCGTCCAGCGCCGTCATGATTTTGGGTAGGGTGACGATTATCAGTAATGTACCGAGCGCGATTACCGATACATAGGCAATCAGTAATACATTGACACTTCGCCTGCCAGGCTTCTTTTCACCCATATGCGAAGCATACACTATATTTACATCGCATGTAAAACCCCGTATTATACAGTCATATATGAGAATACTAAAAGGAATCGCGGCCAGTGCAGGAATTGGTTCTGGAAACGCGTTCCTCTACGTTCATGAAAAACCGGTCGTTCCTCATGTAAGCATCGGTTCGGCACAAGTCGAAAAAGAGACCGGTCGTTTCATGCAGGCATTACAAGTCGTTTCCGACGACTTGGTATCTCTTATCCCAAAAACTCGTTCTACCGATCAGCGTGCGATATTGGAAACTCACCAACTGATGCTCCAGGATCCCGAATTTATCAACATGGTATCCCATGCGATAAAAAACGAGTTGATTTGCGCCGAATGGGCTGTAGAAAATTCAATGACGACTTTGATCGCCATGGTAGAACAGTCGGCGGACCCCAGCTTGAAAGAACGAAGCGCCG
>JAAYDK010000118.1 GCA_012729295.1 Spirochaetales bacterium
AAGGGTACTTTTGGAAGCATTACCAATGGTGATGTAACGATCTTCAGATTTAGAATTCCGTTCATCACGAAATTCTATCCTTTTAGGGTCGAAAAACACTGACAGAGCTCTTTCAAAAGCAATACCATGCTTGTTCTCATTGGTCTTCGCTTTATCCTCATCCCATTCAAAGTATCCATCATCACTGATTATTGTCCGTCCCATGCAGAGTCCTTTCGATTAGTATATACTCTATAATCTATATTGTGTAGTATATCTTTACTTCAGTTTTTTTCATGATGAACATCAATCATCTCTTCAAATTATAGCAATGCGATGTAACTAGTTTTTCTTAGTAAATGCCATGCATATCACAGCCAGCGTGTTTATCAACGACGACGAATCGGGACTGCATCACGATTATGAGAAGTGTTTGGAAAGACTTGCTCCTGAAAAACCCTACTCCCAATACGAATACAACGGATACGAAGATAATGCCGATGCCCATCTCAAGAGAACTATCATGGGCCGTGAAGTAGTAATTGCCATTACCATCGGTAAATTAGACTTCGGCCCATGGGAGCAGATATTCTACGGATAATTCGACGGAAAGCGTAAAAAACGGGTATTGGTGAAGATTATCGGAGAGTAAGAGTCAGGCGTTGTGTTCGTCCTCCTCATTATGCACTCTGCCATAAGTAGGTGAGATTTCTCTGAGCATGCCTTGCCGTAGGACTCGATTGATATTGGTTTGGTAGCCTTTCCCCTTAGATTTGTAATGCTCTAGTACGTCCGCATCCACATACATACAGATTTTCTTTTTCACTGGACGATAGTTTTCCCGATTGAGCAAATGGGATGGATGCAACTGGGCAAGCTGTTCATCGGTCATCTCTGGGATATCGGAGATATCTTCGTCGATGAATGCTTCAATTTCCTCGCGTCGTTTTCTTGATATTGCCATAATATGCAGCTTTCTCCTTCTGCCTTGCTTTTCGCGCCGTAATGAGCCTGATGATTCCGTTGTGCTCAGTATACACTACCACCAGAACAAGAAATGTATCTGGGCTGCCAATGATTTGCCAACGTGTCTCATCTTCGGTCGAATGCACATCGTCTTTCCAATCCAACGAAAACGGGTCGTAAAATACATCCAAAATTTCATTGAATGAAAATCAGTGTTTCCTTAAGTTGTTCTTACTCTTGTTCTCGTCCCACTCGAACACAAAACGCATGCCATACCTCAAATGTCTATATATTATTATATAGACATAAGTATCAGTGTCAAGAAAAATCAAATATCCCTTCGATCATCAAATACCGCATGTATTTTGTTTTCCTTGGTAAACGCGATGAACATCACCGCCAGTGTGTTTATCAACGACGACGAATCGGGACTGCATCACGATTTCGAGCAGTGGCTGGAAAGACTTGCTCCTGAAAAACCTACTCCCAATACGAACACAACGGATACGAAGATAATGCCGATGCCCATCTGAAACGCTCGGTCATGGGTAGGGAAGTCGTAGTCGCCATTACCAACGGTAAATTAGACTTCGGCCCAAGGGAGCAGATATTCTACGGAGAATTCGACGGGGAAGCGTAAAGAACGGGTGCTGATCAAGATCATTGGTGAATAAAAGCTTTCATGTTTCACCTGATGCCTACTGCACTCGCTTAAAATAAAGTATCCCTTTTCTTTCCATATTACCATGTAATACTTGCATTACACGTATTACATGTAGTATGCTGATTGCAGGAGGATATGCTATGAGTGAATCTATCTCCGTGCGATTACCTAAAGAATTGGCAGATCGTCTTGATAATTTGGCGAAACAAACCGGAAGAACAAAAACCTACTATATTCAGGAAGCCCTCTTGGAAAAAGTTAGTGACTTGGAATTGGTATACTTAGCCCAGAAACGCGAAGAAGATCTCAGAGCTGGACGTAGCGAAACGCACACACTTGATGAGGTCATAAAGGTAAATGGGCTGGCAGATACAATTTGAGGCGTAAGTAGCGAAGGAACTCTCGACTTTTGACAATTCTGTGAAGATGAAAATTCTGATACATCGTTCACAATCAGTTTATCAGTTCGATATAAACTTTCTTTCGCAATTCTTTATCCCGTCGGTTATAATCATCCATAAAGACAACTTCGGGAGATTATGATTATGTCCCATAAAACTCTGAATCGTACAAAGAGATCCATATGGTTGGTACTGTCTTTATGTTTTATTTGTATCCCGTGCCATGCAGCCAACCTAGTGATTCCCAAATACGCCCAAGCAGCGAGCCTGCCGTTCGTAATTGGGCTGCTTGCGCTCGGAGTGTTGCTCGGTCTGCTCGCATATACGCTATTTTTAGCATTCAGCACCAAAGAGCACATGTTCATCTATTTCTCAATCATCATGGTTTTGTTGACGATGCTGCAGACTTTTGCGGCGTACGATAAGTTCATCTTTCATCTTACCTATAATCGTGTCACGATCATCACGCATCTATTGTTCATCACCTTCTTATTATTCTTCGAAGATTTTTTCACGCTTCGCGAACATGCTTTGCGATTAAGCCTGTTCAACCGTATATCCCTGTATGTCGTTGCAGGATATACGGTACTATTTTTACTAGTAAAGTCCATCTTCAGCGAAGCCGCTACGCTGCATTCGGTTTTAGATTTTATTAGGGAGTTGTTTGTCTTCTATACGAACATAGTATTCCTGTACACCATAATACGGGCTATTTCCTGGATGAAAACGGAGGCGGTCCTAATCCTCGTCGCTTTTATTCCTCCTGCCATACTCACATCGATCAATGCGATGAATATATTTCCGTTCATGCATAGATACGAATCTGTGGTGGTGTTTCTGATGCAATATAATCAACCGATCGGACTTTCGCTCCAAGCAGTCTTATTTTCGCTGGCGATGGGTAATCGCTATAACCG
>JAAYDK010000119.1 GCA_012729295.1 Spirochaetales bacterium
AATCGGGATATTAAAATTAAACACCGTAACCGAGGACACCCGATTATATTTCAGCAGACTCGTCCAAATCGAAAGCACGAGAGAAGAAAGCAAAGCAAGGTATATGAATAGTAACGTAGCAACCCAGTTGCCTGTATGGATCGTGCCTCCAGATAGAAGCCCGATAATGAAAAGAAATAATCCCCCGCTCAATAATTGGCAGCCTGCTAAAAATACCGGCTGGATAGTTTTGCTAATCCGCTTGCTGTACATGGAGGATATTGCTGAAAACAAAGATGAAAGAACTATGAAACCTTCTCCATACCACAAAAACGAGAATTGGAAATCAGCATCGAGATTAACCAAGACGACAGCTGTGAATCCGATAAACAGTCCGATTCCCTTTCTAACTGAAATCTTATCGTTCTTATAGACGAAATGTGAAAATATCGCTGCAAAAAACACCGTAAGCGTGTTTACAATCGAACTTTTTGCTCCGGTGATAAAAGAAATGCCGATATAGTGAAAAAGATAATGGATGGTAGTCTGAAGAATTCCGAGCAACAAAATCTGAAACACCACTTTCGTCGTTAAGCTTTTAAAATTCTGAATCGACTCTTCTTGTTCCGTTTTCGCTTTCCTCAAGCGGGAAACCATGTGGAATACCAACACAATAAGGCCGGAAACCGTAAAGCGACTGCCTGCAAATACCATCTTTCCCGCTATATCACCCGTTTCAAGGGCTAATAATTCATAACCGATCTTTACCACAGGAAACGCACTACCCCAAAGGACTGTGCATAACAATGCCAATGAGGCTGCGATTACTGGATTTGACAAACGTGACGGCTGTTGATTAGACATATCCGAACTCCTTTTTCACATGCACTTACCGATTTCGAATCAGATCTCACACAACCGAGCCCGTTCGTTGCCTCATCATAGTACTTCTTTCATAAATTGGCCAGTCACCTAAGAGAAAGTCCATGATCTATTATTCGACTCTTAAATTACCTTCTAATCATTTATCCGATATGGATAAACCTCGGCTTGTATTGAATACAATTCAATTTAATACAAAAGGTTGCATAAAAATATCCTGTTTGACGCTGTTCCAAAACAAGATAGTACGATACATTGTTAGAAAAATACATTTTTAGGTTGAGACATGGACATTCAACAGACTATCGCTCAGAACATCAAGCGCATCAGAAACGAGAAGGGTCTGACGCAGGAAAAACTCGCTCAAAGATGTGACATGCAGATATCGTATATCGGCATGATCGAGATTCGTAAGAAAAATCCAAAACTATCGACAATCCAGAGGATTGCCCAAGGACTCGGAGTACACTACCTCGAACTACTGCGGCCGCTTGAAGATGAACTGCTCGATACCCAGGTGTCGGAATTCTATGAACCGATAGAATCTGCGAGCAGAGAGATCCACAGTGTTCTACAGCGATATTTTTCCGAAACAACTCGCTATACTACATAATATTTTTTACTGATATGGGAAGAAAATCGTGATACGATGACGCATGCGCATCGAATGGGCTACCGATAAAAAAGCTATTAAATCGTTCATCTATTTCCCCAGGCACCTGTATCGCAACCATCCCAATTGGATTCCACCGTTGTGGAGCGACGAACGCAAAGCCTATCTCAGGCATGCCAACGTCATGTTGCGGGATAACGACCATGCCCTGTTCGTCGTAAAAAACGATGATGGAGAAATCGTTGCCAGATGTATTGTGTACATAGATGCGGAATTTAATAGATACTATCGATCAAACATCGGATTTTTCGGCGCATATGAGACAATAGAAAACCAACTCGTAAGTAATCTTGTGCTCGAAACCTGCGCGCAATGGCTGCGCGAGAGAAACATCCGCACCCTGCGCGGGCCGATTCACCCGATAGCCGAGAGCTGGGGATTTCTCTACGACGGGTACGAATCTCCCCCGGTGCTGATGGCTCCGTACAATCCTCCGTATTACCATACGTTAGTGGAAAAGTACGGGATGCGTAAGGTAAAAGATCTTTACGCGTATGAAGCCGATCTTGACAAAGGCTACCGCATACCGCAGCGTATCGAACGCTTTACATCGTTTCTGCGATCCAAACACCCCGAATTGAGCACTCGCCGTATCCGTCTTGAAAACCTTACCGATGACGCACAACATATCTGGAGTATTTCTAACGAAGCGTTAAAGGACAACTGGGGATATGTACCGGTAGACCGTTCGGTCATGAACGACATGATCAACCGCCTGAAATTGATATTGGACCCCGATGCCGTCTGGTTTGTCGAAGATAACGGAAAACCGGTAGGATTCGCTCTGGGATTCCCCGATCCGAATCCATTAATCAGGCAGATCGGGGGACACTTGCTGCCTACCGGTTTCATCAAGCTGTTGCGAGTAAAAAAAACGGCTGCGCGATATCGGTTGTTCGCGCTTGCCGTGTTACCTCAGTACCATGGATACGGTCTGGATGTCCTGCTCTATAAATGTCTGCATGACGCTCTTGAAAAAAAACTAGGCCTTATGGAAGCCAATTATATCCTCGAAGACAACTGGAATATTCGTAACGCGCTGGAAAAACTTCAGATGAAATACTGCAAAGCGTACCGCATTTATGAAATGGATATCGCATCATCTTAGTAACCTATCATGCGAATGAATCAATAAACCCTCCCTGCTATTCCAAGTTCCATCGCTCCGATTCGTTAAAACAGTAAAATCGAGATACACAAACGCCACCCGAAATTCAGGTGGCGCTATAATTGTATGCATCAGGTTCTCCATCTACGGGAACCGGGCTCCGACAGCAATGCCGAGTGCAGGATTAACCACCAACAGGCCGTGCATATCGATCGTAAGCGAATCGGTAATCGTGGGAACGATGCTCAAATCGGTCGAGATGAAGATATCTCTCGTCAGCACTTGCCCTAGCGCATTACGGCAGGCTGCTCCGTCCCAAAAATAATTATCTTCGGAAACGACAGCAGGCATCTCGCGATAATTATCACCTATCTGGCCGAGCATTGACAGCACATGGGATACGGTAAACATCCTCGGACCGTCACCCTTGCCGTACAGCGCGATATTACTTGTAAGATTACCGTATGAAGTACAGGCATCGATGATGACCGACGGATTCGAATTAGAGGTGATACCGGCAGCTCCGTTTGCATATGCAATGCTGTTTCGTAACACATGTTCAACCGAAATACCGTCTCCACCGAGTTTGAATCCGTTGCCGTCTCCATTGCCCGAACCGTCGGAAAGCGACCCATTCTTGAATGCGACGCATTGTTCGATGAGTACCGCTCCGATCGGTCCCGAATCGATTTTTGTATATAAATCCCATCCGTCGTCGATATTGCTGTAACCGATGCAATGGGTGAACACATTGCCTTCTCCACTGGTCAGTTTCGCTGCGAATCCGTCTGCGTTGTTAGCCGCTGGATCGCAATTATCGAACGAAACACACCCTTCGACAATATTGTACGAAGGCCATTTTTCTGGACCTTCGGTGCTGGTACCGCTGATTTGGATTCCCGTATCTCCGCATCGGTACACTCTGAGATTGCGGATAATATTGTGGTTTCCGGCTATCTGCAGTCCTTTTACATTACTCTGGGTATTGGTGATATCGAAACCTTCTATCACCCACCAATCGCCCCACACCTGCATTCCAGCGCTGCCGGTCGAGCCGAAATCAAAGATCGGACGAGTTTCCTTATCTGATTTTACCATTTTCGGTTTATTCGGCAGTCCGTTATTTCCTCGTTCGATGATGACCGATCTTGTCGGGTAGTAGGTACCTCCGAGCAATACGACGGTCTGCCCGGGAGACACATAGTTCAGCGCACTTTGAAGATCGAGCGGATCGTTTTTTGTCCCCCTTCCAAACGGAGAACCATTCGGGCCCGCATAGAGTTCCTGTCCCGCATACGTCAGGTGTATGACGGTGTGCTGTATGCTGTACGGCTGGTAGCTTTCCACATACTTGGCCAGTTCGCGATCGTAACGGGCAATAACCTGTCCCTGCTGAGGATGATAGCCCTGATCAGGGGTAAAGGTAATTTGATAATCGTTAATTCCGCGTTCCAGAATAAACGATGCAGTAAAATCCTTTAAGGCAGTCACTCTTGCATTATCGACCAAGACTCTGCGATCGGAATCGATTACACGCAGCATCCCGTCTGCATTTGCGTTAAAAACAAACGGATAGTCGGTAAACGAATACGTCGACGGTGAATCGACTTTCGCTTCCAGCGGAATCAATTCTGCCGGTTCGCTCTCTGCAGGAGGATCGGTTGCTGCATCGGTAATTTTGAAAGAAACGTCCCGAACGGTTGCATTGCAACCTCTGGCTACGGCAAACCCGACATACACGGCATCCGGTTCGATCTGCTGCAATTTATCGGGTCCGTAAAGGATATATTCGGTGATTGTCTCTTCCGTGGCGTACGGTTTTTCGAATAGCGCATGATAGCCGGTGTTCGTTTTTTTCAGCGTCAGCGTATACACGTCTCCCGCTTTCACCAAATCGGCCTGATCATAGCTGAAAGCCCTTCCCACGCTCTTGCCATGCTGGGCTATCATCGCATCTCCGCCGGAAATTACCTGTTTCGTGATTCCTGTGGTGAAACGGGCACCAACGGTATCTTTGCTTGTTTTCTTTACACCGGCGATAACTTCTTCAAACTTCGTTGCGACAATACCGGCCGAATTCGTATAATGATTTGCCGAATTGACGCCGTACTGACCGAGACTGTCCATCGCAAGCAAGCCGAAACCTTCCTGACCGTCTGCAACTGGATTGATATAATCGATTTCAAACGTCGCGGTAAGTTCGAAATTTTCCTTATACGGATTGATGATCGTGTAGTAATATGATACTCCATCATGGAATGCGGTGAATTTCCCGCCTTTTTGATCAATCTGCATTGAATCGGGAGTATACGAACAGGAAAAAAGTTTGAACAACAGGTTATCACCGTCGATCATCTCCATTCTGTTCAACTCGGCTTTTGTTGATTGTCCGAACCAGGTAAACGTCCAAGGACGCTCCTCATACTCGCGTACAGTCTTCACAAACGGCTGGGACGATACCTGTGTGTCATTTCTTTGCGCATACACGATAATCTCGTGGCGATTACCGACTGTCAAATCCGCGATGTTGAGTTTTGTCTCTAATAGGTCGGCGAATACACGTGTAGAACCCTCTATAAGATCTCGTATTTCCACACGATACGATTCAGCTTCGACAACAGATTCCCACGAGACGCCAAGCGTTCCTTTACCTTGGTTGAGAACCGATACGATTGGTTTTTCAAGAGGAAGTACGAATTGGTATTCAAAGATACCCGAAAGATGCGCATCAGGTTCTTCTTTACGGTACGCGTTCACCTGAAACCGATAGGTCCCGCTCTTTGAGAGTTCAAATTCGATGGTTTTTGTCAGTTTCCTCGATCTGCCTACCGGCCTGCTTTCCAGAACGTTGCCTGCGCTATCAAGGATGTCTACCACAGCACTATCGGCACCATCGGTCGATGTCTCGAGCTCAAAAGATACGACAATTCTTTTCTCGTTATTCTGCTTCGGCTCAATCGACGTGATGCGTGGAGGTGCGACCCGGCTCCATACAGGACGGCCGTCCTGTGCCGAGGCTAGTGCAGGCATCAAGACGACCAGTGCGAAAAAGAGAATGACGTATCTTTTTCTTTTCATAGAAGCGCTTACTCAATAATTATCTGATAAATATTAATCCCGCTACCTTTTGAGAAAATTGCATAGGATCCCGGTGCAGGAATTTCAACGACTGCGATTCCTGCCACCGTACCGGTATCGGGTGGAGCGGTCATAGTGGCAATTTCCGTTCCGTCGGCGCTCACCAACGCTAAAATTCTCGCATCGGTCTTGCTGCTGCTATTCAGATATACTGTCAGTTTTGCCTTTGCCTTGACGCTAAAGTGAATCGATCGGTATTCAAGATTGCCGCTTCCATTCAGCTTGATCCTGCCGTTAAAAATCTCGCCGTCCTCGGCGGTTCTCGGCTGGTCAATCATCTCAATATTGATAGCCTTCCCATCGATTGCGTTGAATATGAATCCGTCATATTCTGTTTTGGCAGTGACGGCCATAGCTTCCAGATCGTTGACACTGATGAATTGTTCGGCAAATACCGCCGACATTGAACAGACGAGCACGAGAGACAGCACCAGTACCGATTTGAACATTTTCATACGAATCCCCCCCCTTGTATTGCACTCATGAATTGAAGCAACACTATGTATTAAGTATAGATGGGCTTTTTGGGAGATGCAAAATAAAAGTATAAGACGATTCCGACCTCAATTTGTACAAAAACAATAATGGCCGCCCGAAGGCGGCCGTATATGAAGAATTCGTATTACTAGAACGAATACTTGAGCATGCCGACAACGCGCTTGAATGCCCACG
>JAAYDK010000120.1 GCA_012729295.1 Spirochaetales bacterium
CCCACAGGCCGACTAGCGTACTCTCGTTCACCGACCAAATCCCGGAAGCGCATGGCTGCGCTCTTGTCTATAACGAGAGGAAGCTCGTCTTCGGTGGGCCACATCACGGGGATTTTCATCTGGATGTATTGCTCGATTGCTTCCAAGCCATAGACGAACTGTTCGCATGCAAGCGTGATGGCTTTCCCCGATTTTCCGGCTCTGGCTGTCCTTCCGATACGATGAACATAACTTTCGAAATCTTCGGGTATATCGTAGTTGACTACCAGTTCAAGATCGTCGATCTGTAATCCTCTTGCGGCAACATCGGTTGCAACAAGAAACCGCAACTCGCCCCGTTTCATCCGACTGATGACGGCAAGACGCTTGCTTTGAGGTAAATCTCCCATCAAGTATTGGCTCTGATACCCATTTACCGCCAAACGCTTGGCAAGCTCTACTGCCTTTGCCTTGGTATTGGTGAATACCAGGGCATGGGGAGGATTCTCTTTTGCAATTAATCGTAGGAACAGGACAAATTTATCTTCTTTCGAAACATGATAAAGTTCTTGAGTAATTTCCTTAACGGTGATTTCCTCCGGCTGCACCTCGATTTCAGCGGGACTGTTCATATGAGCCCATGCGAGATTCCGAACCCGAGTACCTAATGTAGCGCTGAACAGCATGGTCTGGCGTCTGTCACGCGATACCATGTATGAAAACATTTTCTGAATGTCGGGATAAAAACCCATATCGAACATGCGGTCGGCTTCATCGAGCACGAACGTGTCGATAGTCTTGAAATTAATCTTGCCCATCTTCTGATAATCGAGCAGTCTTCCCGGCGTTCCGATAATCAGGTCCAGGCCTTCATAAATCTGCTTGTCCTGTTTCACGTAGCCGACACCACCGTAAAAACAACCGATGCGAAAATTTTTAATGCCGCTTGATAATATCCGGGCATCGTCTTCGATTTGGACAGCTAGTTCTCTTGTCGGGGCTACTATTGCAGCTACAGGGGATTTTACCGATACATCTTGGTTCTGTACCGATACGAATTTTTGTAGAATCGCGAGCAGAAACACGGCGGTTTTCCCCGACCCGGTTTTGGACTGGACCATCACGTCTTTTCCATCTAGTACGATGGGTAATACTTTTTCTTGAACCGGCATGCACTCGACAAACTCAGCACGTTCGATTCCTTGCATAACCGTTGGATGCAGTGGTAAATCAGTAAATTTCATGAGGAAACTATATCCTGTTTTACATGATTAGTGTAGCGCTTGTACTTCCCATTTTCTAATCAGGTCGTGAATCGCATTGGTTCGGGCAAAATCGCTAGTGATGAGCGTATCGTCGAGTCGACAGACTCCCATGGCTCCCATGCTCGTACTTGAGATGAATACTTCGTCGAAGCGATGAGAAACAATATCCGATACCGATATCGGTTCGAGTACTACGGAAAATCCTAAGCATTCACAGGCCTTAAGAATCTTGTCTCGAGTTACCCCTTCAAGAACCAAGGATTCGTCTGCTGTGTACAGCACATGGTTACGAAATGCAAAAAAATTACTGCGGGTCCCCTCGAGTGCATAGCCGTACCGGTCAACCAGGATTGCTTCGAAAGCGTTTTTTGCCTGTGCATCGCGCAGAGCAAGATAACTGAGTAGTTGTGCACACGTTTTATAACGCGGGAGAAATCGTTCGCCAGCGTAGGTGGTCGCAAAAACTCCTTTCCGATACCAATCGTCCGGATAGCTTAAAAGCGGATGGGCGGTAACGATAAGCGATGGAGAATCCCCTCCCATCAATAGTACGCGCAGCGTAGCTTTTTCAATTGAATCGGATTCGAGCAAAACATCGATCCATTTGGTCAGATCGTCGAACCTGAACGGATGTTTCATCTCGATACCGCAAGCAGAGCGTTCGAGACGAAGCATATGGTCCTGAAGGTACACAGGCCGGCCTTGTATGACTCTTAGCGATTCGTATACTCCAAATCCCGATTGTACGGCCCGATCGGTTGCTGACAATACAACCTCTGAAGCAGAAATCAGCTTGCCGTTGCGTAATGCATGCTCACCTAGACAACCCATGCTCAGATACCTCCAGAGTCCGCTTTACTATAGTGCTAATCGGGTAAACGAATCAATTCGCGAGGCTTGCTGCCCCTTGCGGGACCGACGTATCCGAGATCTTCCATCTGCTCTACAAGACGTGCCGCACGGTTGTACCCGATCTTAAGTCTCCGCTGGAGGTACGATGCCGATGCACTTTGACGCTCACGCACGATATTCAGTGCTTTTTCCATGAGAGCCTCATCGCTGCCGTCGTCGAAATCTCCTTCTTCGTCTCCGTTGGAAGCATGATCGTCATCCTCTTCGAAGAACGCTTCGTCGAGATAATCGGGATTGCCCTGGGTTTTGGCAAATGCTACCACCCGTTCAACCTCGTCATCAGACATAAACGCACCCTGGATACGAATGGATGCGGGGTTCCAACTTGAGACGAACAGCATATCTCCCTTCCCAAGTAATTTCTCCGCGCCCATCTCGTCGATGATAATCCTGCTGTCGATCTGGCTGGCTACCATGAATGCGATACGCGCCGGAATATTCGATTTGATGATACCGGTGATAACATTAGCAGACGGTCGCTGGGTAGCCAGTACCAAGTGGATGCCGACTGCCCTTGCCATGGCAGCCAATCTACCGAGCAACGTCTCCAGTTCCTTGCCGACGGTTACCATGAGGTCGGCAAATTCGTCGATAACCACAATGATATAGGGGAGTTTCTCGCGCGCCAGTTTCATCTCGCTTATCTTGCGGTTATAAGCGGTGAGGTTGCGTACGGCCAGCGCATTAAGCAGCTTGTAGCGACGTTCCATTTCGTATTGGCAGAATTCGAGCGCTTTGATGGTCTTTTTTGCTTCGGTGATAACCGGCGTAAGCAGATGGGGAATATCGTTATAAATCCGTAACTCGACAATCTTCGGGTCAACCAGTATAAGTCTGACATCCCTTGGTGATTTTCGGTAGAGAATCGAGCTAATCAATGAATTTACACAAACAGACTTGCCAGATCCTGTTGCACCGGCAATCAGCAAGTGTGGAGTCTGGGTCAGATCGATGACCACCGGTTCCCCGGTTATCGTTCTACCGAGTACCATCGGAATGTTATAAGGTTTCGCATCGATTGACGAAAGCATTTCTCGAAAGCCGATAATCGAGCGCAACTTGTTAGGCACTTCGATGCCAACAGCTTGCTTTCCGGGAATCGGGGCTACAATACGAACCTGCTGGGCCGCCAGCTGGAGCGCGATATTATCTGAAAGGCTGGTAATGGCGCTAACGCGAACTCCTGGGGCGGGCGAGATTTCATACATCGTTACCGTCGGGCCTTTCACGATATTTGCCAGGTTCGCTTCGATTCTGAATTGAGCAAGCGTCTGGATGAGATTTTCTCCTGCTGCACGTGTATCGTCATCTATTTCGGTCGAATGGTTGGGATAATCGATCAGAAGATCATCGGGAGGAAACTGATAGGAGAGCTTCCCTCTTGAAAGCAATGCCGAAATTCCTTCGTTAGAAGAAACCAGCCCGCCGATACCGGCTGCTACTTCTATATCTTCCTCTTCCACATCGGTTTCAGGTTTTCGAACAGAAACAGGTTTTTCCGGTTCGATTATAGGTTCTTGGATGAGATCTTCATCGGGTTCTTTGTCACCTTCTTCAGCCGAATCCTCCAAAGATCTTTCAGGAAGCGCGGTTGGGACGGTCATGCGAGCTACTTGGGCATCTTCGGCAAGCTTTTTCCTAAGATTAGCAATCGGATCATACAATTTCGTTTTTTTCATGGTATCAACGGGAGGCGGTTCCAATTGCTCGGCTTCGTCAATCGGTGTTTCGGTAAGCACTACCGATTGATTTTCCAAAACCTTGATACTCCCTACGAACACTTTTTGTGCAACATCCTTCTGAACGAGTGATTCTTTTTGTTCTTCCTCTAATGTTTGTTCTTCTTCGTCAGGCTGTTGGTTTAGCCCCTGGCCGATTGTCTTTAGCGCAGGCATGTCGGGCAAAGGGGGAAATACAATCGGAGCATCCGGATCGATGGTTCGTACTGGTTTGACAATAGGAGATTCGAAGTTTTCCTCTTCGTTAGGCGGTCGCTGCAATGTAACGACAGCCTCTTCTTCGGTCTCCTTTTTTTCTGCCTGAAGTCGTTTTCGTTCTTTTTTCAACAACGCGCGACGCTGCTTTCGAGCAAGACGGATCTCCCGTTTGGTCGGTTCTGGAATCTCGCTTCCTTCTTCGACAGGTTGTTTTTGTTCTTCGACCAATTCCTTTTGAGGCTTTACTTGTTTCCGGTATCGAACGCTTAGATGGCGTGAGAGATATACAAGCAGGATACAGACAACAATCTCGAGTAAAAATCCCAGAATTACCAACATCTTAGCCAAACTTGTAGAAGGATTATCCGCAAGAAGTTGGAGAAATGCAGGGCGAATCGTTTGTTCACCCGATTTCCAATACATTGAAAGACGCGAATACATAAGTACGGTCGTATATAAGAGCGCAACGTATCCGAGTGTCCACCACCAATGCCTGACATGTTTGCGTAAAGCCAAGATGATGATCGCTGTAAAAAGAAATAACATAATGATGCTGATTCTGCTCCCGAGGGGACCAAACATCATCAAGCCGGCATTGTCGACCACCACCTCTGCAGCAGCATACAATTGTTTCAGTACGGGTAAGCTCTGAATCGTCTGAGCGTCTACGACGACAAACACTGTCATCATTACGGCTAAAACGAGACAAAGTATCGCACATATGGTTGCAATCGAACGTACCTTCACAAACATATCCTCCCCAGCTGCCCTATCATGCCAGTACCAGCAAACCAATGGTTCCTGCAACAACTAAGTATACGCTGAAATACCATAGTCTGGCTTTTCGAATCATCCATAACAGCAACTTTAATGAAAAAAATCCGACTACTGCCGCAATCACGCATCCGATTGCAATCTCCGTACTTGAAAACCACTGGGCAGCAGCTGGTGCATCTTCAAACAGAGCTAACACTAACGCACCTAGAATTGCAGGAATCGAAAGCATGAATGTATAATCTCCGGCAGTCTTCCGATCAAGTTTGCACCACAGAGATGCTGTTAGTGTAATGCCGCTTCGAGAGATTCCGGTCAACGTCCCGAATCCTTGTGCAATTCCGGTAACGATAATCGTTTTGAGAGAAAAGTCGGCAAACGTCTTCGAACCGCTTACCAATAAGGTCGAAGCAAGCGCGATTGCAGTTACGTACATGGCAATCGAAACTCCCCGGACACCATAACCACCAAATCCGATGGCTTTAAAGAACAGGACGACCGCTACGGTAGCTACCGTAGCGCCGATCATAGCAATCATGAGCTTGATCGAAGGGGCGTCTTCGATTCGTGACGTACGCGTAACCAGACGTACACATACGCCAATTAATTCACCTATGAG
>JAAYDK010000121.1 GCA_012729295.1 Spirochaetales bacterium
AACGGCGGGGCAGATTTGATTGCCTCTGTATTAGGCGGTCACTGTGATGTAGGCATCTTTTCCCAATCTGAAGTAGTTGCCAATAGTGATTCGTTTCGTCCGCTGGTTATTCTTTCAGAAGGCCACAGCTCGCTTGCATCGCTTGCATCAGTACCGAATCTGGCTGAGGCAGGATATCCGGAAATTACTGTTCCCGGCGGCTCGTTCCGCTCGATCATGGTAAAAAAAGGCACTCCAGATGTTGCCAAGAAATGGCTTGCCGATACCGCTGAGAAAGCTTTCAACAGCGCATCGTTCCAAAAGTTCATGAAGGACAACGGATTGATTGCCGCGTTTGCCAAACTCGAAGCATTTGCCGAGTATGATAAAACAATCATCGCTGACTATGAAGTAATTCTCAAAGAAGCCGGTCTTTATAAAATGACTAACTAGGAGCGAATCATGACGCTGTTTCGAACCCGAAAACCTTTGCCGTTTGTCTTTATGATGGTATCGATTCTTTACTTCATCTATGTCATCAGCCTCGGCTCGTCTGCCATGATCGGCGATGAAATTGGAGGGGACCCGGGCGGGATGATGCTCCCGCTGGTCCTTTCGATATTCATGTTTGTTGCCTCTACGATTCTGTTTCTTACCGATAAGAAACCTCAGGAGGCGACTGGAAAGGTTCAAGGGACCTCGGAACGACGTTTGTTTCTGCTGACTGTGATCATAGCAATCCTGTATGTGGCCGCAATGCGGCCACTGGGATTCATCATCACCACAGCCTTACTGATATTCACACTCACGTTCTACTATTTACAGGGAACAGTCGTTCGCAAAGATACGGCAACTTGGGCTGTGGGAACCGTAGCGACGCTGGCAATCCTGCTAGCCCTGTATTCCATCGGAAGAGTAATAACCAGGTACTTGTTGTTAAGTGCACGCCAAGGACGTATTCCCCAGTGGCTGGGCTCCACTTCAGTAGTTGTCGGCGTCGTGCTTGTCGTTGTCCTAGCACTCTACTATTTGCTCTATAAACTCACTCGGATACGCTTTCATCATGAACGTGTACCGTCATCAGTCTCTCGTGCCTTTGATGCTTGTATGATTTCAGTACTCACGACTGAATTGCTCTATCTTGTGTTTCGCCAGATGTTCTTGGTCGAACTAGTTCGCGGCCTGATTACGTGGTAGGAGATTAAAGTCATGGATACGTTATTACAAGGATTTATGCAAATAGCCAATGTCTCCACCATCGTCTGGATGGCCGTAGGCTCGATTGTGGGTATTATCTTGGGAGCATTGCCCGGATTATCGGCGACGATGGGCATTGCACTGATGATGCCCATCAGCTTTCAGCTTCCAACCGCTACGGGTATCGGATTGTTACTGGCTGTCTACTGCGGGGCAGTCTCCGGAGCTTCGATTCCTGCAATCTTACTTGGAATTCCCGGGAATCCCAACGCAATTGCGACCGTAGAAGACGGCTTGTTGATGACGAAAAAAGGCAAGGCCGGCCAAGCCCTCGGAGGAGCGGTCGTAGCTTCCTTCATCGGCGGAATCGGCAGCCTGCTGGCTTTGGTGTTGTTCTCTCCACTGATTGCGAAGCTAACGCTTGCTTTCGGACCGGCGGAGAAAACAACACTTGCATTGGTAGGCCTTGTCATCATCGCCTCGGTTTCAGGAGACAATATTTGGAAGGGTTTATTAATGGGAGCATTCGGGATGGGTCTGGCCTTCTTGGGAACCGACCCGTTTAGTAATCAACTGCGTATTCCGTTCTCAAAATATTTGGCAACCACTCCATTGTCGAAAGGTCTTGATCTGACTTCTACCTTAATTGGTTTGTTTGGCATCTCTCAAGTCTTTATCGAATTGAAAAAGCCGTTTGTCGGCAGCCAACATGTCGAACCGGTAAAGATCGACCATATATTCCCCCCGTTTAAGAAAATTCTGTCGATGTGGAAGATCATACTCAGTTCCTTGGGGATCGGCACGTTAATTGGTGCCATCCCCGGAACTGGAGCTTCGATTGCCGTATTTATGGCTTATAACACGGCAAAGACCATCACCAAAAACTCGAATGGGAAGCTGGAAGAACTGGGAACTGGAGCTCTGGAAGGTGTATTTGCTCCGGAAGTTGCCAATAACGCGGTCACCGGTGGTGCCTTGATTCCCGCTCTTGCCTTGGGAATTCCGGGAGACGCGGCAACCGCGGTTCTCATCGGTGCGTTGATGATTAAGGGAGTGACTCCGGGATTTCACTTGTTTGCGACAAACATGTCGTTAGTTTATGCAATTTTCATCACTATGTTGATTGCCAATATCTTTATGGCTTTATTCCAATTGCTCGGCGTGCGGTTGTACCCGAAGGTGTTGGGAGTCCCTCAACAGATTCTGTTGCCGTTGATTCTCATCCTTTCATTCATCGGAGCTTATGCGATTGCCGGACAAGCGACTGCCGTGGGAATCTATAATCTCGGGATTGCTTTGGTGATGGGCCTGATCGGCTACTTCTTGAAACGAGACGGTTATCCAATTGCTCCAATTGTCCTCGGGTTGATTCTCGGAGGAATGTTTGAAGAAAATTTCCGCAGAGCGGTCAAGCTTGCCGGTGGTAATTATCTTACGTTCTTTACCAAACCGATTTGCCTGTTGTTCATCGCCTTGTCGATTTTATCCATCGTACTCCCGATTATTGCTAAAAAGCGAGGAAAGCACCGATGAACGTGCATCTGCTCGGTTATACCGGAAGCGTCCAGCATGAGGACTCAGGCAATGTCTCCATGGTAGTCACTCACGATCGTACTGCGATATTGATTGATGTATCGGGAGCTCCTGTCATGGAGTTGAATAAAGCGGGTATAGAACTTCGTGATCTTACGATGGTGTTGATTACCCATGCCCATATCGATCATATCTACGCATTGCCTTCATTACTACACCAGTTATGGTTGACCGGCAGGAGCGAATCTTTGGTTGTCTTGGGAAACCGCTTTACGATTCAAAAAGCCAGAGAGTTGTGTGATGTGTTTATGTTGGAGCAAAAGAAGCGAATGTTTCAGATAGTACGGGAAGTACTCGAAGAAGGCGTGTATCCCGGCACCTTAGGCTCTCTACGCCTTTCGGTATTTCCTGTACCTCATGGTGTGCCGGCAATCGGATGTGCTTTTGAAGCCGACTATAGGAAATTCGTGTATTTTGCCGACTGTACTTCCAATTTTACCTATCCTGCGATAGCGTATGACGCACATCTATTGATTCATGAGGCTGGCGGATTAACATCTGACGAGCCTGCATTGGCTGAAAAAGGCCACAGCAGCGCTCGTCAAGCTGCACTGGCAGCACAGACACTGCATGCTGGCAGTTTGGTGCTATGCCATCTTCCTGAGCGATTCTCGTGCTATCCAGAGATGATAGCTGAGGCAAAAGCGGTGTTTGAGCATACCCAACTGCCTGAGTTGTACAAACCATATGAGGTATAAAGAAAGCTATTGTGAACGACCATATGCCGATAACAGCCATTTCCTTAGTTTCTCTACAATCTGTCGATAGACTGCAGGCGATATTGCGCGCATCACCAAATCCGTTGCGCTTTGAACTCTCGTATGAGATGTCCAAGGGGTTGCTTGATTCCATGCGGCCTTTGCTACGTGATTCTGTGGTTTCGGTACACGCTGCGTGTCCCAACACCAAGTTCTTCCCGAATCTGGCGAGCAATGATGCTTCGGTTATACGGCAAAGTTATCAGGACCTCCAATTAAGTCTTGAGACTACGGTCTCTTTTGGCGGTAACATCATGGTGCTGCATCCGGGTTATGCTACGGATTTGGCGATTCCGTCCCATAACCAGAAGCGTCAGGAGATTTTATCCGGTGCAGAGTTTCTTCCATATATCTGGAAGGAAGAGGGTTCTATCTGTATACCGTCGTATCTGCAGACCGAGCATTACAAGGGATATAAAGCGAATGCGATGGCAAACCTCAAACAATTTGCCAGCGCATGTGCCGATCGCAACGTAATGCTCGCGGTCGAAAATCTCAATCCGAGGGTAGGGTATCTGTTTCAGACACCCCAAGAGATGATCGATCTGGTAAGTGAAGTTCCCGAATGTTCGTTATGCCTCGATGTCGGACATCTGTGGATTTCTTCGTGCTTGTACGGATTTGATTATTATCAGGGAATACAAGATATCTTGGCAACCGGTAAGGTCGTCACTACCCATCTGCACAGCAATTCATCCCATCCGGGAGCTGATGAATATACCATCAGACTTGAAGACGATCATACATCGCTTGACAAGTATACATTCCCCTATGAATGGATCATCAGTACAATAGCCGCATCAGGAGCCAACATGGTTCTTGAGGTGAAAGAACAACCTCTGGAGAACTATCTGCTGTTGATGAGGGAATTGGGGAAATTATCGTTGTAGGAACAGAATTGAAACCATAGTTTTCTATATAGTGAAGATCACAATCCTCCTATTAGTATTAGTTCAGTATTAGTCTGTTGTATAAAAATATGCTCCATCTACTTCGTTGGAAGAGGGGATCAAAACGATTTAAAAGCGTGTTGTGGAATTTCTAAAACATCTATAGACAAGATGGGGAAACCCCTTGCTGCATTTCGGAGTGCAAAATCATTATTGAGAATTTAATATTCTTAGTGACCGTGACCTAACAACCTAAATTCCCGAAGTTTTGTAACTAGGAGAGCGGAGAATCGGT
>JAAYDK010000122.1 GCA_012729295.1 Spirochaetales bacterium
AAAGATAGTACGATTCTGTCGAAGTCCCACGATTCAAACCAGTCGATATAGGTAAGCGCTGTGTCGACCATCGCTCTGACGTGATCTTGCGATCGCAGATGTATCGGTAGCGATCCTCCGTTTAATCCGATACGGATGGCTCCGTCGTTATCCTGTGCACATCGAACGACATCTTCGACTTTCTGCTTCGAACCAATATTGCCTGGATTGATGCGTATCTTATGTGCCCCGCAAGTAAAAGCATCGATTGCCAAGCGGTAATCGAAATGAATGTCAGCAACAATCGGCATCGGAGATTCTTTGCAAATGATTGAAAATACTTCGCGGTCCGCTTCGGTATGATATGCAAACCTGATGATATCGCAGCCCATGGTTGCATAGGTCCGCAATCGGTCGAGCAGAGCTTCAATTCCCTTTGCATCGTTCTTATCAGGCAGCGGATGCGACCACATGGTCTGAACGGCGATTTTTGCCGAGCCGCCCAGTGAAAGATTCCCTACACGCACCTGTTTGGTGACTCTACGATCCATCGAAATCCCGCCTTAGCAAAAAAACTACTTAACAATAGTTTACAATATTGCATCGTTATAGAAATTACAAGTATTTTACAGCATAAGTCGCAACGTTCCTACCGTCTTGCATACCCTATCAGTACCGATTGTCGCATACACTATGCCGAACCGGGCTGAAACGATACCGACTCGAACCGCTGCAGACATACCGGCCTCCCACCTGGTAGGGGTAGTAAAACGGCCTTCGGCCGCTAGTTCAATCCAATTATGATGCCAGGCGGCGACAGCACCAAAGCTGTTCTGTAACTGATTATCGGGTACACCAAGAAAAAGTGCAGCCTCAGTTGCCAGTTGCACCATAAGAGCTCCGAAGGAATAAGACAGTCCCGAACGTACTGTCCATGCATTGGTTTCCAAAGAAGAAACACCCCCGAATCCGATTGACACACCAAATTCGTCCCATTGAAATATCGTTGAAATCTCAGCTGCAGCGGCAGGAGCATTATTTGAGTTCAGATGCACTTCGATACCGAATCCGAGGTGTTTCAAAGTTCCCAATTGGCTTTGCGTAAGAATATTTTGCATAACGAATATGCTCAGCGGATGTTTGATTCCGATTGAAGAAAACGGTCCGTCTGTCGTCGTACGCTCGACGATCGTCAGCAAGTGTTGTGTATTGTATAAAATTCCAACCGAAGCGGATGAAGGCGGTAGCGGACGAATACGGAACAAAGCAGAATACTCAGCAAAATCTGCAGCCGAAGCGAGAGATAACGAGAGTATAACGACAAGAATCAGTACTATTACCCGCTTCATTGCTGTTTCTCCATGTGGACAGTGAGTTTTATGGCAACGGGGAGCGATGTACATCTTACCGTATCAACAATCGTAACCTGTATCGGCAATGCGAAAAGCAGTTCGAATACCGGAACACAAAATGAGAGTGCGGGAACAATCATACCCACCGATCCAGAGTATCCGATATCACACATGAGCGCGAACGTATGAGAAACACTATACGAAGCGCCGGCAAAAAGTGCACTGAAGAGCACAGGCCCCATCGGACGCTGATTGGGCATGGGAACCATGAACAGCCCCGATTGCGCTCCGAGCGTCCAGCTGAAGCCTCCGATGGTATCTCCGACAGAAATATTCAGCCAGGGATTTATCGTGGCGACTCGAGAAGGAAGCGATGCACGAATTTCACCGGTCAACCGTATTGGTTTTTCAACAAATGTCATCCGCAGACCGAGAAATCCCCATGGGTTAGTCCGAAGATCGCCAACCGATACCAGCAGGGCATTTCTACCGATTTCCAGCGACGCTTGCATGCCCAGCGAACCTTGCGAAGGCTGCGTATGGGCACTCTGTGCCTGCATGCCGTACAACAGCGATATCTCTGCCGACCAAGAGGTTTCGATATTTTGATTATGTGTGGGAATTACGAAACCCGCAGAGGACACAGGCTGTGCTAAACACACGATAATTATCAACGATGCGAATGGCAGGATCTTCATCACAGAGCCTCCAGCATCGCGATGTACCCTTCTTCGGCCTGCAGGAACGAACATCCGTAAGATTGGTAAAAGGCGGTATGGAAATCTTTCGTGGAAAGCGTACTTGAATCGATTGTCGAGTACCATTCGAGAAACGGGGTCCAGCCGTGAGTTTCAACTAAATAGTGGACGAACGAACCGGATATACAATAGAGGTACCATTGTCGACTAAGATTCGAACCCCAATAGATTAGATCGGATGGGCGAAGTGCGGGAATCGGATCATAGGCAATGGGGATGGAAAAATCCTTGATTGCCAAGGCTTGGGCCGCTTGCTGATGAAGCGGCTTACCCTGCCAACGCGGCTGCTGGAAGGCAGCTTCGTTCCCAATATGCAATGTTGGCAGATCGCTATAGAGGGCGCCGTCCCAATACGCGCCGGCTAATGCAACAGCCATGCCTTCCGACAGTAGCGGCGGAGCATTTCCGAGCAGTAGTTGAAAAAGATGAATCAACTCGTGAGCGCATACACCTTCGCTACCGAGATGAATCCTATATTCGTTCGAACCCATCGGGGCATATTCGATCGATTGGGCAGCATAGGTCCCTATCAACTCGTATTGGGATTGCCTGCTCGGGTAATTGTAGACGTGTATCGGTAGGTGTTCAGACAAATCCCCGCCGAATAAGAGTGCGAGTCTTTGGTACCATTGTTCGAAGTGTGCCAGGTATTCGCCTATCGCACCTTCAATATCTCCGGGCGAGCACTGGTAGTCGGTTCCGTCGAAACGCTTGATGCGCCTGCTGTAGTCGATATCGGACTCGTCTTCGATATAGTGATAGACAAAATGCTGGGAACGAAGTTGCTTCCAGTCGGCAGAATTATTTAAAACAGCGTAAGGATCGTAAAAAAACTGTAAGTCGCAGGCAGTCATTATGGAAATCGCCAAACTGAGAACTATGAGTGTTTTCAATCTCCACGAAAGGTTCATAGTATGTATCTATAACAATAGCGAGCAAGAATCAAGGCCGCCTTTTCCAAGGCGGCCCGATGATCTGGCAGATTCCTACTGCAAGAGCAGCAAGAGGAAAACCAGCGAGAAAAGCGCAACAGTCTCGATGATACCGATGACGATGAAGTAGTTAGCCGTACCCTTGCCGGTTTCAGCAAGTGCATCACTGGCAGCTGCCGCAGCACGTCCCTGCATCCATGCCGACAATCCGATTGCCAGTCCGCCGAAGACGCCGGCAGCCAGCAGCATCAAAGAATCTTTGCCCGCAACGCTCGCATTTCTGATAAAGTTCATCAGCAAAAATCCGTAGATGGTCTGGGTAAGCGGTGCTCCGGCAAAGGCTACCATAATGAACGGGGCACTTTTCCCGTTTGCATAGCATTTTTTCCAACCGCCGATTGCGGCTAGCGAAGCTGCTCCCGAACCAAGACCGGATCCCAAAGCCGAAAGACACAAAGCTGCCGCCATACCGATCATTGCAATATCCATATTCATGCTCCTTGTCGTTGATCAATCAACAATTATGATGCTTCTATCGTTTCCCTGAACGGGTCGTATACTACACCGGTCCACTCCATACCGAGTTGTCCGGAGAATTCCAAAAGATTAAGGCGTACGCCATGCACGACCACCGAAAGGACGCCCATGACGAGATTGAGTCCGTGACCGATAACCAGAACGAGTACGCCTGCAGGGATTGCAAAGCCCTGTAGCATTCCCGATGCCATATTGTTAAAACTCTGTGCAATAGCAAGGGAGGCCATACCAACGGCAAACAGCCTGATGTAGCTGATAATGTTTGAAAAGGCACTAATTGAGTTCAAGAATGTAGTGAATAATCCGCCTACACCTTTCAACAAGCCTTTTACGAACGGTACGCCAGGACTCTGGGCTCCGAACATGACGACTAAGGCAAATCCGATTCCGACTACCGTGGCGACTACCTGCGTGGCGATCGCTTGGTTGGTAACCAGCATGAGAACGAGAAAATACAGCGCATCGATCATGATGAGCCAGCCGAAATCGGCGACCGCGCTCAAATTCTTTTTCGGCAGTTTGCGGATGATATTCATGGTACACGCAAGACTAAGTTGCAGCGTTCCGATGATAAAGCAGAATTTCATCACCGTATTCTGGGCCGACGTGGAGTCTACCCCAAACAACTCGGGATAGTTTGCCAGATTCGGAACCACGAGCTTTTGCAGGAAGGGCAATGCTTCCAACACCGCTTTTGAGCCGAACCACGTACCTGTCAGCGCACCCCACACGATGGTGGCAATACTCAGCACGTAGATTAATACGACTGCATTCGAGGCTTTTCTTGTCTTGCGGTGCACGAACAAACCCAAACCAAGAAATATCAGTCCGTAAGCGGCATCTCCGATAATCATCGCAAAGAAAAGAGAAAAAAACATGAGGAACCACATGCTGATGTCGAATTCACGATAGCCCGGCACGGTTCCCATAATGTCGAATACCACACTGATAATCGAAACCCATCGTTTGTTGCGAATGAGTGTCGGAGGCTCGTCTTCTTCACCAGGATCGTCGACGGCATACGCCCATGACTGTTCTTGAGCCGTTTGTGTAAATACGGATAACTTGTCGTGAGGGATATAGCCGCTGATCCAGGCAACTCGATCCATCGTATCCATCGATGCATAGATACTCTCGAACTTCAGATTCTGCGAGAGGGCGGCAAGCTGTCGCTTATAATGAGGGATATATGCTGATAATTCTAATAGTTCGCGAAGATGAGCGTCCAATTGGTTTTCCATCTCGCTTATCATCGTGTGAATCCGGCTGAGGGAATACTGGGGAAGCTCGAGCCATTGGGCTCCCGCAATCTCTCTATGCTCGCAGTCGATCGTAGCAACGAGCGAGAGCTTCCCTATCTTACGTAATACGATGTAGGTGATGTCTTCGGATATCTTGGCGAGTTCTTTGTGATGGATCAGCATAAAATCGAGATGTATGTGTGATGCTCTGAGTTCAGTGATATCTTCGGGATTAAAATCTCCCCATACCGAAAGTCTGTCGTACTGAAGGCGAAGTTTCTGTATATATTCGCTTTTTTCCTTCTCTTGCTCGATCAGGTACAACGCTCTGGCATGGACTTCGGCGAATTCATCAGGCTCAAGAACCTGTGTAAGTTCTGCCGAGGGAACATGTTCCTTTTTATAACTCGAACGCACGTCGATAAGCTTAGTCATGACCTCTTCTAACCGCTCACGCTGAGTTGCGAGATCGTCGCAAGTTTGCGAGCGGCCGCTTGTATCGGTTATGTGCATGACACCGGCTTTGCGCAATGCCCTCAGCGATTCCCGTCTGCGGTTTTCTAGTACGATTACCGAAATTTTCTTCATCGGGACGATCATAAGGCAACCTCCGTACCAGCTCTGACAAGTTTTCGCTTGGCAATCTTTCCGCGTACTACGGCAGCTGTCTGCTGGTCTCCCAAATAGATTCCGATTACCCTGATATGTTCTTTCGTCTGGGGAATCTTCACCTTTTCGAATAAATTGACCCGCTGGCTAGTGATGCGAAGCTCGCGCTCCAGCAGCTCTATTTGTTTTTCAAGCGTTGAGATAACAGCATCATAGCGAGCCACCGTTCGTAACACTTCGACACCGTGATCGACCCACAACGGAAAGACTGCGAGATCATACTGAATCGACTTGAACACCAGTTCTTTAAAAACGGGTATCTGAACACCGGCAATATTCCCTCTCGCACGTTCGACACGTTCGACTTGAACGAGAGAAGCCAATCCGGCTTGAGAAAACTGCTTGTTTTCGTGAAAAACCGCTACCCACTTCTGCAGTGCGTCTATAGTCTTCTTCTGTTCCGAACGATAACGCTGTGCTTCGAGTGCGATTTGTCGGATGACCATCTGGAGTTGTTGCTTTTTCAATTGTAGGGTCGGCAGATACCGCTGGAACTGCCGCAATTGGTCCTTTTGCTTTTTCAACTCGTTTTTGGTCAATTTAACCGCTGCCATCGATGGTGACTCCTACTGCTGTTGCGGCCAGTGTGCCAGAACAAGATCTGAACGCATGCCGGTTTCGTTCGGTTCAAAACATTCGGCCATGATTTCCCAGCCAAGATCCAACGCTTCTTCGAGCGGAATGTTAACCGAAAGATCCATCAGCCGTGATTCGAACAGTTCTCCGTATTTGAGCAGTTTGTCGTCCCATTCCGACATCTGGAATCCCATGGACTTCTTTTCCAACGACTCTTTATACGAAGCATACAGTTTGATCATGCCGTCCATCAGGGAACGATGGTCGTCGCGAGTGTCTTTATTTACCTGCTGTTTGAGTCGCGAAAGCGACCCGAACGGTTCGATTCGCCTGTTCTTCAGATAGTACTGGCCTTCAGTAATGTAGCCGGTGTTGTCGGGTACCGGATGGGTCACGTCATCGCCGGGCATGGTGGTAACTGCCAAAATGGTTACCGAACCGGCTCCTTCGAAGTCGACGGCCTTTTCGTACCGTGCTGCCAGCGAGCTATACAGATCGCCGGGATAACCGCGGTTTGACGGAACCTGTTCCATCGTGATGGCGATTTCTTTCAAGGCATCGGCGAAGTTCGTCATATCGGTGAGCAGTACCAGTACCTTTTTACCGTCGAGCGCGAAACGTTCTGCGACGGCAAGCGAGATATCAGGTACCAACAGGCATTCCACGGTCGGATCGCTTGCAGTATGGACGAAGAATATCGTTCTGCTCATCGCACCGCTTTTTTCCAGTGTTTCGCGGAAAAACAGATAATCGTCGTACTTCAGCCCCATTCCTCCGAGGATGATTAAATCAACTTCCGCCTGCATGGCGATTCGAGCCAGTACTTCGTTATACGGTTCGCCCGAAACCGAAAAAATCGGTAATTTCTGCGATTCGACCAGGGTATTGAAAACGTCGATCATCGGGATTCCGGTACGGATCATATTGCGAGGGATAATACGTTTTGCAGGATTAACCGCGGGACCGCCGATATCGATCAGATTGTCGGTAAGCTCGGGTCCGTTGTCGCGGGGTTTACCCGCTCCATTAAAAATTCTTCCCATCAGATGGTCGGTATAGCTGACTTGCATGGGAAGTCCGAGAAACCGGACGCGGTCGCCCGTTGATATTCCCCGCGCACCCGAAAAAACCTGCAGCGTGACCAGATCGTCATCCAGCTTGATGACGTTTGCCAGCGATTCTCCGTGCTTTGAGGAAACGACTGCCAAATCACCGTTACGGGCACCGCCGGCCCGAACTGATATGACGTTGCCCGAAATCGACTCGATATTGGTATAGACTTTTTGCATGCTGCACCCCTATTTCACTGCTAAGAGCCGTTCGGCCCGCTTATCCATTCCGACAGACCGGCTGTCGCGCAAGACGACGATCTCGTTGATTTTGTCTGCATACCGTTCATCCCCATCCGAAATCGCATTCAGATCGAGAAAATTCTGCCGTAATTCATTAAAGAATGAACGGGCTGCTTTTTTGTCTTCCAAACGGAAAGACGATCCAAGTATCGTGAACAATAGATCGAATATGCTGCTCTGGCGTTCCGGCATAACCGCGGTATCGACAGGATCGAACGAGTCTTGCTGGAGGTACACTCGGTCAAACAACTCGCTTTTCATATATACGACATAATCGTCCAAAGACGTACCTTCTTCTCCGACAACTTTCATCATCTGGTTTACTTCATTACCCGCAAACAAAAGATCTCTCGCATAGGAAACCTTGTCGACATCGATGATTCCGGGATATTTCGACCAGCTGTCCAGAGGGTGAATGGCAGGATATTTTCTTGCATCCGAGCGTTCCCGGGACAATCCGTGGAACGCACCGACTACTTTCAGCGTTGCCTGGGTAACCGGTTCTTCGAAGTTTCCGCCGGCAGGACTGACCGTCCCCCCGATGGTAACCGATCCGATACTTCCGTCACGAAGCCGGACGCGTCCCGCACGTTCGTAAAAACTTGCGATAACCGATTCCAGATAGGCCGGGAACGCTTCCTCGCCGGGAATCTCTTCAAGTCTTCCCGACATCTCGCGCATAGCCTGAGCCCAACGGGATGTCGAATCTGCCAACAACAGTATGTCGAGACCCATCTGCCGATAGTATTCGGCGAGCGTTACTGCAGTATAAACCGAAGCTTCTCTGGCAGCGACAGGCATCGAGCTGGTATTACAGATGATGACAGTCCGTTCCATGAGCGTACGGCCGGTTCTCGGATCAATCAGCTCGGGAAATTCCTTGAGGGTTTCGACAACCTCTCCGGCACGCTCTCCGCAGGCGGCGATGATTACGATGTCTACGTCGGCATTCCGGCTGGTCATGTGCTGAAGCACCGTCTTACCAGCCCCGAAAGGGCCTGGAATACAGTAGGTTCCGCCTTTTGCGACCGGCAGCATGGTATCGATGATTCTGATCTTCGTCACCATCGGTTCGTTCGGACGTAATCGTTCCTTATAATTTGTGATGGCTCTTTTGATCGGCCACGAAAAAACCATGGATAGTGAATGTCTGTTGCCTTTTTCATCGACAATGACGGCAACCTCGTCCCTTACGTTGTACGTCCCGGCTGGTTTGACGGAAGCGACTTCGTACGGGACATCGGGAAGACTGAACGGAACCATGATCCGGTGGGTAAAAATTCCTTCGGGTACCGAACCGATCATATCCGCCGGTCGAACTGAATCTCCGATTGCGACTACAGGGGTAAATTCCCAAGATTTATCGGGAATTGGATTCAGATATACTCCTCGTTGGAGGAAAAATCCGCACTGGATTGCCAAATCAGGCAGCGGGTTCTGAAGCCCGTCGTAAATCTGGGTGAGTAATCCGGGACCAAGCTCTACGCTGAGCATTTCGCCGGTAAACTCGACGGCATC
>JAAYDK010000123.1 GCA_012729295.1 Spirochaetales bacterium
GTACAGGCTCCGTTTTTTCTCTCTCGGGCATTATACCTTCACAAAGCTGCAATAAATGGTCGCGGGGTAATCGTCAATATAACCGATAGTTCGATACGGCATCCGTCGAGAAACCGTATCGCCTATTCTTGTGCAAAAGCAGCGCTGGAAAGCCAAACAAAACTACTGGCTGCTACTCTTGCACCGCACCTTCGGGTAAATGCGGTTGCTCCGGGCTTTTTTAAAGCTTCCTCGGAAGAAGACGAACAGTATGGGCGACGCCTGCGTACTCGACTACCGTTAAAAACATTTGCTTCTGAACGCGACATGCTCGAAGCTGTGTTGTTCTTCCTTCAAAACGAATCCGTAACGGGTGTCGTTTTACCGGTAGATTGCGGAGAACATCTACTTTAAGATGTACACAGACCCATTAAGTGTGCAATAATTGCACAGCGTAATCTTTTACTACAGGACGTATGAGAAAGATGTATCCGATTAGCGGGAGAAAGACCAAGCAAAATCATGGAAAGTTGGATGGATTATGAAGAGTATGTGTATTTTTTGCTCGCCGAACGTCTTTGATTGGTCGTTTGGCATGCCTTATGCTTATTATTACTCCGACTGACGATAAGGAATTGCATATGAGAAGAAAACGACTCTTGTCGGCTATCGGCATCATGCTGCTTGTGATGATATTGCCTGTCTCGGCAATCGACCTGCAGAATCTGGTCGAACAAGCAAAAGTGTACAACCCGACCATGAAAGCCTATAGACTGAACAAAGAGCAGGCAGAGCTAAGACTGCAGTTGTACGAAGCAGAAAAAGTATTATCTATAGGAGTATCGGGGGCGATGACGGTGAACCGGGCTAAGCTGGCTTTAGCAGGACCGACTGAGGCAGTGCTCACGGTCGACCCGAAAGTATCGTTTGTACTTCCTAATGACGAAGGAACTACCATCACTTTTTCACCTGGAGGAGTGGTAAAATCATTCGAATCTAAAGACTGGGCGGTTGCTCCCTCCTTGGAGGCTTCTCATACGTTCTCGTTGGGTTCTTTTACATCGTTGCAAAAAAGCCTGAACGATTTGACAATCAGCAAACAGAAGATGAGTGCGGATCTCGCCTATCTGGAAGGCAATATTAATTTTGAAAATTCCGTATATCAGAAGATTATTGAAATAATAAAAATCGAACAGGAAATGCTGCAACTCCAATCCCAGATTGTTACCCAGCAGACGAAGATGGAAAATGACCTAAAACTGAAGGTTACGACCAAAGATGCTTCCGCTTATAAAAGTATGGAGATTTCGTTAGCGGAATATCAATTTGCTTACCAGGGTGCCCAAAGGCGATACGATCTGGCAAAAAAGCAATTTACGCAACTAACCGGACAACAATGGGAACCGATTGATACCATTGGGGATGCCGATATTACCCTCAAGACTTCTCCGCTTGGGAATATGACGGTTATCTTGGCTGATATGGATTTGCAAATAGCTATGATGGAGTATGAACAAGAACAGCAAAAAGCTGCAAACACGTTGAGCGTTTCTGGTTCTTTGGGCTTAGATCATTCAGATTTCGGTAATACGACAGATACATCATACAACATCAATGCCGGTACCCAATACGTAAAAGATAATTTCCAAATCGGTGCAGTTGCCAGACTGGGCATCAGCAACACAGGAACGCTCACTCCGAGTCTTACGGTAAACGGTTCCTGGAAAAACAAGACAACCGTAGAATCTGATCGGATAACGTTATTGGAACTAGCAAATACCATCGAGCTGAAGGAAATACAAAAGCAAAAAACGTTTCAGGATTATTTGAATTCAGTCGATCAAATGGAAACCGAAATTCTGAACTATCAGATTTCGCTTCAGCAATTTGAACAATCGGCAGCTTATCATAAAGAGGTGCTGGCCTTAGCGGAAGAGCGTTTCACACGAGGTCTTGGTACTGAAAGCCAGGTTAACAACGCAAAACTAAGTCTGGAAATCGATGCATATCAACAACAGATACAGAAACTGAACGCGTTGATATTAGCGAATAAGATTAGGCTCTTGCAGCAATAGCCTGATTAAAGAAGTATAAAGGAGCATAACACAATATGAGGGAGACCAGAGGTCAAGACGATACTGTCCAGACAACCGAAATGCAAGTCCGTTCCGCATTGAAGAAAAAATTACGCAAGCGCCGAATCAAGCGAATCATCGGATATTTGATTTTTATGCTGATTATTGTACTTGGCTTTTTCGTATACCAATTCTACAAAACCAATCAAAGACTGCCGTTTACACAGCCGGTGCAGACTCGTGCTGAATCCTCTGGTCCAACA
>JAAYDK010000013.1 GCA_012729295.1 Spirochaetales bacterium
ATCAAATGTGAAGCTTCACATTTGACATGTAATGCCAAGTTGGGAGAAATGTAAAGCTGTAGCACGAAACACTGCAAATTAAAGGACTTTTAGTAAAATAGCTTTTCATTTTCCTCTATACTGAATATGGCATAAGCCAAATATCAGAATGGAGGAAACCTAATGATGCAGAAAACCGTAGAGATCATTGAGGCAGCAAAGACGGCAATGCTCAAAGACGGATTGAGCGCCGGCTATATCAAAAGTCTGTCATATACCTGGAATTCGTTGTTGCTGTACAGTTATGAAAAAGGGGTCGAATTTTCAGAGGATTTATGCTGGGAGTTTTTGTCCAACCAATATGGCATTAGGCATGAACAGAATTATCTATCCCTGAGCGGAGTTGATAAGCGCCGTAAAAGAGCGATGCTTGTTCTAATCAATACCTTAAAATATGGTCTGAGAAGCGGAGATAAATACCAGTGCTGCCGATTTTGCGCACTATGCGTGGATGACTTCAACTCATTTTTGGAACACCGAAAAAAGCAGAATCTTTCGATTACAACGATTAATAAGGATATCTATGGACTCAACAAATTGTCTCTGTATCTGGAACTTTCCGCTGCGGAATCTGTCAGGCGGATAAATTCTCCGAATGTTATTGGGTTTATGAAATGGCTATCCGCTGAAGGAAAAGTACCAATGCTAAGGGAAGTTGCGGGTACCTTAAGGCTCCTGCTGAAATATTTGTACCATAGCAACTTCTTACATGAGGATCTATCTGAAGTTGTCCCTAAGGTTAAAGCGCGCAAGGATTTGGTGCCGTCAGTTTATTCACAGGACGAAATTGAAAGCATGTTAAAATCTATTGATCGCTCTGGAGCGCGGGGGAAAAGAGATTACGCAATGGTACTTCTTGCAGCAAGATATGGAATCAGGGCATCTGATATTTGTTCCCTGCATTTTGAAAATATCCATTGGGAAGAGAATTCGATTGAATTTACGACTATCAAGACAGGAAAGAATACAGTGCTCCCGTTATCCGGAGAAGTAGGGAACGCAATTATTGAATATTTGAAGTTTGGGCGTCCCAATACAGAGGACAAGCATATTTTTATTCGCTTTCAAAAACCATACAAAGAGATTCAACCGTCAAATATTCATGAGATTGTGACACGGGCAATGAGGGCTGCGGGGGTTGTTATCCAGCCGGGGAAACGACATGGACCACATGCTCTAAGAGCGAGCATTGCTACAGAAATGCTCAAAAACAACGTGCCGCTTCCAGTAATATCTGAATCCTTATCGCACTCGAATACTGATACAACAAGAATTTATTTAAAGGTGGATATCTGGCATCTCAAGCGCTTAACATTGGACGTCCCGCCGTTAAAAGATGTCTGGATGGGAGGTGCGCCCGTATGAGCATGGCAGCAACTACAATTGGTCCGTTCCACCACCTGATCAATGAATTTGTAAATTTCAAACGATCAACCGGCTATAAATATGAAAAAGAGCATTCAATTCTTAACCACTTTGATAAGTATTGCTTCGAACGGTCTGTAACGAAGCCGTTGCTCACTAAAGAGATTGCAGATGCTTGGTGCGAAAAGCACCTTTACGAAGAGCCCCGCGCTAATGATCAGCGGGTAACAGCTCTGCGCCAATTTGCGTTTTATCTAACTTCAATGGGGCATGAAGCATATATCCCCATCCATCTGGAAAACAGAAGGAGCCACAAATCAAAATATACCGCGTATATTTTTACCCATGAAGAAATCGAAAGAATTTTCGAAAGCTGTGATAAAATCTATCCTAACCGCCGGTCAACAATGCATCTTGTTATGCCGGTTCTTGTAAGGCTGCTTTACAGTACCGGGCTTCGAATTATGGAAGCGCTGCATCTTCGGCTCAAAGATCTTGACCTGACCGAAGGCATTCTTCGTATAGAACATGCAAAGTTTGACAAGGACAGGCTTGTTCCTGTTTCCGCTTCAATGCTTGAAATATTACGGCAATACTGTAATGTGATGCACCCGCTGTGTTTGCCTGACGAATATCTTTTTGTCGGAATTACCCGCCAGTCACTCGGTCATCATAATATCTACATACGCTTCCGTGAAGTTCTGCTCCAGGCCAGGATTCCACATGCGGGACGCGGCAATGGACCAAGGATACATGACCTTCGACACACATTTGCCTGCCATACGTTGCAACGGGCAGATCAGCAGAGCGTTGATCTGTATGCTATGCTCCCAGTGTTGTCAACTTACTTGGGACATGAATCTATTGCGGCGACTAGCCTCTATCTACGCATGACAGCGGAGGTTTATCCCCGGATAACCGACGCTGTGAACGCTGCATGCTCCCATGTGATTCCGGAGGTGGGGGTATGAAACCTACTGAGCTTTCAAAATATATCCAGAAATACCTTCTGGAATATCTGCCAGTGACCCGAGGGCTAAGTAGCAACACCGTTGCTTCACGGCGCGACACGTTTACCTTATTGCTGGAGTACATGAGCGTGGAGAAACATCTGTCTCCAGACAAGACTGAAATAAGCGATTTGAATGTTGAAACAATCAACGGCTTTCTTAACTGGCTTGAAACACAGCGCCATTCCAGTGCATCAACGCGCAACCTACGTCTGACTTCGCTGAAAACATTTTTCGGCTTTATACAAACAGTAACCCCGGACTATATGTTTCAGTGCCAACAAATCATTGGGATTCCTCAGAAAATAGTTCCGGATGAAAGCATTGAGTATATGAGCCTTGAAGGGATAAAGGCGCTGATAGAAGTTGTCGGCGTAAATACAAAAACTGGGTTCAGAGACTTGATGCTACTGAGCGTTTTGTACGATTGTGGGGCAAGGGTTCAGGAAACTGCGGACTTAAAGGTGGGTGACGTCAGATTACAGAAGCCTGAAACCATTCGCCTTACAGGCAAAGGCGGAAAAACAAGAATTGTACCTTTGATGGCACCGACGGTAAAACTTCTTATCAAATATTTTGAAGTCAAGGGTTTGGGCACTCCCAGTTTTAACAGCCGCCCTCTTTTCTCTAATCGGAACGGGGACAAGCTGACACGGGCCGGAATTACATATATCCTACAAAAATACGCTGATATCGCTCGTAAAAGACAGCCAGGATTAATTCCAACATCCATTTCGCCACACCATCTTCGCCACAGTAGAGCAATGCACATGCTTCAAGCTGGTGTGCCTCTCATTTATATCCGCGATTTTTTGGGTCACTCCGAAATCTCTACAACAGAGATATATGCGAGATGCGATGGCAAGCAAAAACGTGAAGCGTTTGAGGCAGCGCAGCCGGTACTATCAAAAAAAGAAACTCCTGTTTGGCATTCTGATGATTCTCTTTTGAATTGGCTAAGGTCGCTCTGCTGAATGCATACGTAACACTGGAGAAAATGAAAAGTTATTTTACTAAAAGTCCTTTAATTTGCAGTGTTTCGTGCTACAGCTTTACATTTCTCCCAACTTGGCATTACATGTCAAATGTGAAGCTTCACATTTGATGTGATAATTCTGAGGCACGCGGCGGGTGATGAACTCGGCAGCTTCGTAATGTGTGGAC
>JAAYDK010000124.1 GCA_012729295.1 Spirochaetales bacterium
GAGGTTGCCGAATCCGTATGCAGCATAGATGAACGGTATGTTGTTTGTTTTGGCTGCATGGTGGTCGGACTCTGTGTCTCCTACGAAGACTGCCGCATCGATATCGTATCGTTGAATCAGAGTTTTTAGATTGGCAGTCTTGTATACTCCGGTATCGCCGCTCGCTATCGTAGCCGTAAAGAATCGAGATACATCGTACGTACGGAAAAAAGCCTCGATGTAGCCCGACTGACAATTGCTGCATAAAAATAAACGTTTCGTACGACTTAACAGCTCGAGAGTGTCAAAAACCCCGTCGTAAAGTGTTCCGAGACGTTTTTCGATGAGTGAATTTTCTATACGCCCTGCATCGAAGAGAATGTTCATGCGAACATTCTCAGGCAGCATCGGCAGAATGATTTCGGCTGCTTCTTCAAATACCATTCCATAGATTTTTGCCACCAGTTCGCCCTTAATCAGATCAGGATCGAAATGATGTACGATACAGGCCTGGCGCCATGCTTCGATCGACAGTGCCAGCGGAGTCCATAATGTCCCGTCAAGGTCGAAGACAACATTATGACAATTGAAACGTTTGATCATATGATTATAATCCTCAAGGTTATGCTAGGTGTTGTGTTAATTCAAAAGAGTATCTAATTCTATATGCTTTTACGATACCGCTTCCAGCTGAGAAATAATAGCAAGATCATAATCGGAATTATCGATATAGCCACAAGATTCCCCTGGAACAGCTTGAAAGCCCAGAAGCGAACCGGGTTTCCTCCGTCGGTGAATGCGGTAATCAGAACACCTTCAGGAACCGATGTTCCTACTTCCACCGATAATTGAGTGATGAGCGGAGCCAGATTCGTACTGATTAGCAGATATCCGATTATAACGGGGATTCCTGCCAGTACCGAGCGAAATACGTTACCTCGACAAACCATAACGATTACGACCATTTGTGAAATCAGAGCCGGCAGATCCCCTAACGGGAGTGTCTTGTTCCCGGGTAATATCAAGGCAATGATGATTGAAATCGGCATAAGGAGGATGCCTGTCGTTAAGATGGATTTGTTATTCATCACGATTCCGGTATCGAGTGCGACCAGCAATCCGGTTTTTTTAGGAAATCTTTTTTGGATACTGTTTCTCAATGCCTCGGAGACTTCTCCCATGCCTTCACCTATCAAGCCGCCGCATTTGGGTAATAGAAACATGACCGCAGCAATATGGATGCTGATTTCCAATATTTCCTTAAATGGATAACCTGCGGCAATTCCGAGCATCAAGCCCACTAGCATTCCGATGATCATTGGTTCGCCAATGAGCGAAACATGTTGCTTGTCGCTTTTGGATGGATTGAAATCTATAGTTCGTACAAACGGAATTTTATCGAACAGCCAATCGATTCCATTGGCATACGGTAACAGCCCGGCTGAAGAAAGGGGAGAGACGGTAAGGCCTTTCAATTCCGTTTCTCGCAGTACGACCGGACCGCTCCAATCGCTCATTTTAATCGTATAGATACCAATCAGTGCTGTTGCCACCAGTCCAAGAAGGAAGCTTTGCGAAGTACTGATGACGAATGCTCCGAGCATCGAAAAGTGCCAGTAGTTCCAAATATCGATATAGATGGTTTTCGTAAGGTTAAGGGCCAGCATGATAACGTTAATCAGGATAATGAGGAATATCGTGATATGGGCAATAGGCGATGCCCACGTGATTGCAGCCAAAGGCGGCCAGCCGACATCGAGAACGGGAAAATCAAGACCACGGGTATCGATGAGGGCCTGAACTGCGGGATTGATAGTCTCTACGAAAAAGTCGAAGGCAATATAGATGCCGGCAAACCCTGTAGCAAGCTTAAGAGATGACAATGCAGCAGCCTTGATAGTCATCCTTACTAGAAGTGCGATGACAAAGACAATAATCGGAAGCATCACATACGCTTTAAATTGGAAAAAACTGTCTACAATCGATTGCAAAGCTTCCATGGAATGTCTCCTTGGTGATGTATTTGAACTCAGTATAGAATTGTCGCTAGAAAATCACAATCTACAGTTTTCCGATTGTTTCAAGATACCGAACCGATTCTTCGATTGCCTGAAACGAGGAGTATCGTGGCACGTATTCCAATAATCGTGTTGCTTTTTCAATCGAGGCGCAGGGACTGTGGTGGATATGGTCCCACGTGGCCGCAGCGTCTTCTTTAGAAA
>JAAYDK010000461.1 GCA_012729295.1 Spirochaetales bacterium
GCCGAGCGCTCCACTTTCGTACAATATCGAATTACGGCTTGCATTCTCGATTACCTCTACGCTTACGCTATTAAGAATCTGGTGCACTGTTCCCGTATTCGAAACGGTTATGGCCATCACTTTCCGACCGTCTGAGGTAATTTTTGGAGTAACCTGATCGACCACAATCCGTTCCAACACTCTGGTTGGAGACACATACGCACTGGTGGTATAGACATAGAGGAAGTTGAACATACTCTGACCTTCTGTCGCTCTTCCCTGTGTATACGAAAGCTGTTCTGCTCGAATACGATAGGCAGCTTCGGTCGGCAGCATCTGAGGGCCACGGTATTGAACGCGTACGATTTGCTGGCTTTGCGGTTTCATTAAAATCTTACTTGGTACGATCGAGAACATAGTCGAAGCGCTCTTATTCACTTCCTTACCGTTGACGTCGAGGTCTCTGACCAACGCAGTAATTTCAATAGCAATCGTATCGTTGGAATCATTGACGATTGTGTAGGTCTTAGTGCTGTTTGCTCCAGAGGATGCAAACTCCTGTTCAAGCGGACTAAATTGAAACGCAAACACTTGCATTGTTATGAAAAACAACAGTATTGAAAATATTACGGCACGTCTTTTATTCATGGTTCGCATCATACCATTTAAACGGTCGCAGTGCAAAGAACTTTTATCGATTTGACTATTAAACCCCATGGAACTGCCTCTCACCAATATCCGGATGAATCACGTGAAACATGACGGAATTATGTTTACACATTAATAGTGACGGAGGTAGCATACGGTATCATGCTACTTGTGTCAATAGTAGCTCATTGGACTACGAGAAATTTACGACAAAAAGGTGTTTATCACCCATTTAAATATGGGATGCTGTGCGAATTCATGATTTCTTATGTCATAGTCTGTTGTCATCGCCGCAATCATTGTTTGTTGACACGCCCATTCTTCTGTGGTATGTTCTTGCAAGTGTCTCAGGGCACTATTTCGGGCTGTAGCGCAGGGGTTTAGCGTACAAGTCTGGGGGACTTGGGGTCGGCGGTTCAAATCCGCCCAGCCCGATATCATCGTTCATTTAGCAGATGCTACAAACCTCCCGTAAGTATGTCGGGAGGTTTGTTGTATCGATATCTGTTTCTTAGAAGCGTCTTACTGGACGTACTCGAAACGAGTTCCACTTATATACGTCGTACGACCTGCCTTTCAGAAAATGATAATAGCTTGCCGTATCGCTGCTTTTTGAGGTCGAACTCCAGTACGCGTACGGGAAAAGACTGTACTCGCTACTTACATCGAGCTGGTCTATTTGTTCGAGCTCTTCGATTGTCGGAAGGGACCAATCTTCATATCCGAAGTACGAAAAGTCGTCTATCGTCATTGATGCGACATACCAGTCGAATGACCCGATTTCTGCACGTTTGGGTAAAAGTTCACTATAGCGCCAACCGTCGCTGTAGAAACCCTTGTCGATTACAATCAAGCCTCCTGCAGGACCTTGTTTTCCGACCTCCCAAGCATCTGTAACAGCTATTGCCGGTATAGTATTGGATAGTTTCTTTGCGATAAGACTATTTGGCTTTGAAATATAGAGGATGTTTCTTAACGAATCGATCGAATAGTGTACCGTACGATCTGTTACTCCGAGTGTATCGAAGATGTCGAAGATGGCTCCTTCTTCAAACAAGTTTGCATATGCTCTCTGTAAACCGGAGGCCGAGGCAAATTTTACTTCAACTTGGGAACTATTTGCAGGAAAAGTCGCCGCAAGATGCCGTTCGAATGACAGTCGGTCATAATCGTCGAAATAAGATCCGCTCAACTTAAAATAATCGTACCGATCCGATATGCATTGGGGGAGCTTCATCATCGGTCCAATCGTATGAGTTTTCGTGATTTCTTGCGTAGTAAGACATAGATAGCTGTAGGAAATGTAATCGGAATCTATTTCGTTGTCAGATGCAGCATCACCCGATGTAACATCCACGTGATACCAATCGCCTTCGATATTCACCAGATTCCATGCGTGGCCTGTTTCCAATCTCAACAATGGACTTTTCTCATACCAGTAGGATGTACTTTGATTTTCATCATCGATCAAATCACCCGTGACGTATGTGGAGGGAATTCCCAAA
>JAAYDK010000125.1 GCA_012729295.1 Spirochaetales bacterium
ACCATACGCCGAAAACGCCTAAAACAATCGGAGCCGAGAATATCAGAGCTGCGAGCGACACAGACAGGGCTTTTGCCATAAACCGCGGCATGAAAAATCTCAGAATAGCTTCGATCGGCTCGGTATACAAAAGAATTCCCGCCAATGCGCTGTACGAAAGCAGGCACCCTGTACTAAATATATCGTATGGAGTGAGATAGACCTGTACGATACATGCAAACCATAAAGCCTGGTCTGCACAATCGTTGTCGTTACGTATCGCGACATACGATTGCATACAGAGCGCACGAAGCAGCGATGGTTTGTACCCGATAAGCCAGACATACGACGCCGAGGGTATGAGCGTAACCAATTTTGCTCGCCTGGTTCCGATAAGAAGACCTAATACTGACGCAATCAAAGAACTCAAGACATTCAGATGCATCCCTGAAAGAGCCAATACATGCGCACAACCGCTTTCGACTGCCAGCTGTTTTATCCTTTGTTCGCAAGCTCCGTCGCCGATACCTAATAATAGAAGATTTCCCATTGCTGATGCATCATCCTGCAGCTGACGCATGTGCTTTGAAATCATATCCAAAAGAAAGGGACGTACTTGAACATGATCGTTACTGGTTACTCGTACGGATTTCGCACTAAACAGCCATCGCTCGTCATCGGTTTGCTGCCACGATCCGGTTGCATCGATCGCAATCCCTGCCGGCAGCGTTTCTCGCATATGTGCCGGACAGAATACCAGCGTCTTTCCCGATGCAGTACTTTCGCTGCCAAATACTGAAACGCAGCGATGTAGTTTGATTTCGACCACGCACCGACCGTCCGAACCGATGCGCGCATCTTGTAATACCGTACCTGAAATACCTGTTGCGTATTCGAAAGGAAATCCAAGTCTCACGATAGTGTCGTGATACGCTACAGACAATCCGATGCAGGTAACTGAAATGACCAAGACCGTATAGACAGCATCTCTACAAAAACCGACGGGTACCCATGGTCCGATCGTGACGATAAGTGAACAGAGTATCCCGCATACACCTATGATTCGAAAGCAATCGGCGAGCCATTCAGGATGTGTTCCGATAATGAACGAGAGAAATCCTAACGAAAAAAGACGCAGTTTTCGTATCGTCAGGCGGCACATGCCCAACGAACGCCATGCACTCGACTATTGCTTGGAAATGGCAATCATGAGCGCAAGTACAGGCAAATCAAGGTGCTGGTCGATTGAAAGTTTTAATAAGCGGGCTGATAGCGATATGTCTCGTTTCTGAGTAAGCCGAACCTGCAGTACCTTTTCGTACCAGTAGTAGAGTCGCTTGTCGTTGATTCGTATAAACTCGAATAACAGCCGGGCGATTTCGTCTTGATGGGAAAGGGTATGTTCATCTTTCACGACGAGCTCTGCGAGCTCACCGCTACCGGACAAAACCAAACGATCGGCTAATTCAATGGTATCGATGAAGGCCATATCGTCGAGATATTTCTCGTAACTCTCCAATCCTTCAAGCACAACGAAATCGGCACGTGAAGCATTTTGCTTAATCTCCAGACGTTTTTTCATCGCCAAGTCGCTTTTCTTATCACGGGAAGAGAGGAACATGCCTAATAGAAAGGCTACAAAACCTGCTATCAGCAACTCGTCCACCATCGGAATCGGATCTCGAACGGCTAATGAAAAGAAGAAGTACGTAACGAGAAATGCCAGCGCGCACAATAGCAGTCTTGGCAGATATCTGGCATCCTGAATCCATCGATCGACTCCACGATCTATGTGCTTATAGAGTGTGAACAATATGTCGTCCTTCTCTTTTGTGTTGAGAACCGTGCTTGCATGCCAGACAATCTCCTCTTCAGTACTCCACGTAGCGCTGGTTGCCGTATTCTGGAACGGCGACAGATAGATCGACTGGCCTTTTGTTCTTCGTAAAATGTACCCTTTTTTCATAATTCCGCCTTTATTTGCGCGATATGGTCGGTCAACGTAGCCTGAAACGTTTCTTTTTGATCGGCCGGGACTTTAAAGAATAGGTAATACTTAATTTTCGGTTCGGTACCGCTCGGCCGTACTACCATCTTCTGCCCTCCCGTAAAGCGTAGGATGATTACGTCGGACAACGGGAACCCTGTTTCGATATCGGTCCGAAGCAAATCCTCGACCTGTTCGATGGTATGCCCGGCAAATACATCACCTGGTTTTTTTAGACGAAAATCAGCCATGATATGTTTCATACGTTCCTTACCAGCGCTTCCCTCGTAGGTAAACGATAGGACTGTTTCGGTGTAATACCCGTATTGTCGCTAGATTTCATCGAGTCGTTGCTGTAGCGATGTATGATTGGCGTGATAATGACAAATCATTTCAACTGCACTCAAGGCACTCGAGATGGCATCTTTATCGCGAATATCGCTGACAGTCAGATATCCGAAGCTTTCTTCGCATCCAAAGAGGAAAAACTTGCGATCATCCTGCTCCAAATCACCTATCTTACCGGCAATATACTTAAATCCCGTTAGTACGTCACAGCATTCGCCTCCGTGGCGTTCGGTAATTTCCCGAACCAAGTCTGTGGTAACCAGAGATTTGGCAACTATCGGAATCCGCGAATCGCTGCCTTTTTTTTCATGCCAGGTCGTCATCAGATAATCGCAAAGCAATACGGCAATCTGATTACCGCTCAACAAGCGGTAAGACTGCTTCGTCTCATCCAGCGGAATGGCGATTCCAAGCCGGTCCGCATCGGGATCAGTACCTAACACGATATCGGCCTTGATTTCTTTAGCCAGTTCGATAGCAAGGCGCATCGCCTGCGGATCTTCGGGATTTGGCATCGACACTGTCGGAAAATTCCCGTCAGGCTGTTCTTGCTCGGCAACGGTCGATACGAAAACCCCCATCCGATTCAGCAAGGTCCTCATAAAGACATTCCCTGCTCCGTGTAAAGGCGTGTAGGCGACATGAATCGGGCTTCGTTCAAAGACGTCCTTGCGACGCAAACTGTCGATTACCATCTGATAATAAGATTCGTCGATGTATTTCGGGACTCTGCGCAAAAGCTGTGTATTACGGGCTGTTTTCTCGTCGATGTTTTTGATAGATGCAGCAGATACGTTTGAAACAGCTTTGGCTATCCCTTCATCATGCGGAGGCGTAACTTGCCCTCCGTCTGACCAATACACCTTGTAACCGTTATAGATAGCCGGGTTATGACTTGCGGTGATGACGATTCCAGCGGTTGCGTGCACCGTCCGTACCGCGTAGCTAAGCATAGGAACCGGATGAATGACATCATACAGGTAGACGGTAATGGCATTGGCACAAAGTGTGAGAGCTGCAGCTTTAGCAAATATTTCTGAGTAATTACGAGAATCGTATGCAATGACGACCGAACCGTCGGCTACCATACTGCGAATATAATCTGCAAGTCCCTGACTAACCTTTCTCACCATAAAGACATTTATCCGGTTGGTACCTCCACCTAGTATCCCGCGCATGCCCGCAGTCCCGAAGGCAAGAGACGTATAAAAGCGATCGTAAAGGTCGGCGTCTGCTTGTTCCTCAATCGAACGCAACACCTCGTTACGGAAGGCACCTTCAGTCTCTGAAGCAACATACGCTTGAGCAGTCTCATACAATTGTGCACGCTCTTTTTCGTTTAATTTCATCTAAACACCTCTGAGTGCAACATTTCGATCGTCGTACAAATCGGACGGTGTCCAATCTCGGCTAGTTGCTCGGCCGTACGGAACCCCCAACCCACCAATGCAAGCCTAGTTGTGCTTGCCGATGCGGTGGCGGCATCGACTTCGGTATCTCCGACTAGAAGGATTTCATCGGGTTGTAAGCCAACTAGTTCAGCAAATTCCATCACCGCAGCTCGACTCGGTTTCAAAGGCCGGCCTTCGATTGCTCCGCGTACGAAGACAAATGGCTCCGATTGAAAGAATCGGGAGACGATGATGGAAACCAGCGCATCATCCTTATTTGATAGTATCCCCATCGGTAAATGATGAGCAACACATTTCTGAATGAGAGCATCTATTCCCGGGTAGACATAACTGTGATCGACCGGGTGTTCATGATACGTGTCGATTAGGATTTTATACAATTGCTCGAAGCGGTTGTCGCAAACGTACCTGTCTGCCGCTTGCAAGGAAAGCCGCAGCAGGTTCCGCAATCCATTCCCTACCCTCTGAAGACATGTTTTGGTATCGATTGGAGCAATTGACTCATACTGTAAGGCCGTATTCAAGGCATAGACGATATCACCGATCGTATCGACGAGCGTACCGTCGAGATCAAAAAGAATTGCGCGTACCAAAGATGAAGTATTATGCATAATGACAGTATAGCAAATGTTTACAAGACCTTCCACCAGCACTATAATCGCGTTCATGTACCGTAGCACGATCAGAGCCTGTTATATCGGAAATTTCGTCGGAGCGCTCGTTTCTAATCTCGCTCCTCTGCTGTATGTCCTTTTCATGACCCAGTTCGGAATCACTTTCGAACAGGCAGGAAGACTGACTCTCATCAATTTTTTCACTCAAATCGTCGCAGACCTGAGTTTCAGCCGTTATGTCGATCGTCACGGCATCAGGCCTTTTATCACATTAGGACATGCGTTGGTTTTTATCGGCTTTCTTTTAATCGCATCGGCACCGATCTTATTTAGTTTCAATCCCTATGTCGGACTCATGGTTGCCACGGTAGTTTATTCTTGTGGAGGAGGATTGCTCGAGCTTTTGTTGAGCGCCGTTATTCAATCGATTCCTTCGGATGCAAAATCAAGGGCAATGAGTCTGCTTCATTCGTTCTATGCATGGGGATTTATTACTGTCGTAGTCGGAACAACCATAATGCTTGCAATTCTTGGAGCTAAACGGTGGCAACTGATTATTTTAATCTGGTCGATTCTTCCACTGTTCAACTTTTTCAATTTTCTTCGTGTCCCGATGGCTCCTCAGGTTCCCGAGCATACTCGAACAAAGACAATCGAACTGCTTCGTTCCCCCTATTTTATAGCAGTCGTATGCGGTATCGCGTTTGGCGGTGCCGCCGAAGTGTCAATGTCGCAATGGACTAGTGCGTTTGTCGAATCTTCGCTTCAATTGCCGAAAGCTGTTGGAGATTTGGTAGGGCTATGCCTTTTTGCCGCATGTCTGGGTACGGGAAGGGCTTTGTACGGGCGTTACGGGAAGCATGCTGACGTCTCTCGCATCATGATGGCAGGTTCGATACTCACGGTTGGCTGCTATCTTGTGGCCGCGCTATCCCCATGGCCGTATCTTTCGTTGGCCGGCTGTATCGTATGCGGATTGGGAACCTCCCTGTTGTGGCCGGGGTCTATTGTCAATGCCGCCCATAGATTCCCGTTGGCCGGTTCGAGTCTTTTTGCTCTATTGGCAGCCAGCGGCGATTCAGGGGCGGCTGCTGGTCCATGGCTGATCGGGCTCATCGCTGATATCAATCCCAACTTGGCAGGGAGTCTTCCATGGCTCAGTCATCTTTCACAACATGAATCGGCGCTTCGTAGCGGACTATTATTTGCAACGACATACCCGATACTCATGATTCTGGCATTGCTGTCGATGCGAAGATTCGCTAAGAAAAAATCTCCCGATTTGCTTATGAAGCAACCGGAGTCGGTGAATTAGGAATATCGGGACCCGAATCGTTATCCGTGAAATAACGCATGATAAACTGGAGCGTACCGGCGGCTTCCAAAACACTTGTGTGTATCGGCTTTAGTATCTGATCGGCCGTTAGTGCCTTCAGTTGCGTTCCAAATACCGACATGACGGATACCGGCTGTTCTTCAATTAAAAATTCCTGTGGGAGTACAAATTCAGGTGTATCGTTTCTCGTATTGTATTTGCATTTGCGGAAAATTGGTCGATTCTGTTTATCTGAAGAAGGGCATGCTCCGAACAGTCTGCAGATGAGCGCTCGTGCTGGATAGACAGTGCAGTGAAAGGGCGAATCCTTATCATACAGCGGGCATACAGAACTGGATTCGTCAAACGATTCCAGACGATTCAGTAGCGAACAATCTTGTTTCACAAGTAGGATATAGGCAGCGACGAGTGAGGCTTCTTCTGTGGTAATTTCGGGAATAAAATGTTCACAACACGTACCGCAGCCCACAGGACAGCTTATTGCATGTCGTTGTTGAAATGCGACAGTATAATGATCTACCGAATCGTATAAGGTTAATAACGACTGCCAGATTTCAGCAATATGGGTACCGTGAAGGTACTTGCCCAATTCGTTGATGTTCATGATTCGAACGAAGCGTATAAGAAACAGCTGCTGCGAGTCAATCGTTTTCTTTCTTGATTTTTCCCCGTTTGGAGACTTTCGCAGAATGTGGAGAGCGACTTATGCGCTTTTTCTTACGAGAAGATTCTGCAGTTCTCCGTTTGCGACGTTTTGAACGATGGTCGTTGAGAACCCAGATCCCTCCGAAAGCCGATGCAAGGCAGAGAAATAATATGCCGAATACTGCAAAAGGGTTACCTGCAAAAGGAAGCGTTACGTTCATTCCGTAAAAACTGACGACGAAGGTGGGGAACATCAAAGCAATAGAGATAATGGTCAATCGCCGCATGATGATACTTAGATTGTTCGAGATAACGGATGCGAAGGCGTCCATAGTTCCGGTCAGGATTGAAGAATAGATGTTTGCCATTTCGATAGCCTGTTTATTATCGATGATGACATCTTCTAAAAACTCTCGTTCTTCCTCGTTGTTCACCTTGAACAAAGGCGAACGGACGAGTTTCTCCAACAATATTTCGTTGGTAGCAAGCGAAGTAGTGAAATATACAAGTGATTTTTGAATCGAAAGCAACTGAATCAATTCATCATTCATCACGGACCGATGTAATTCTTCCTCGATGAGGTTCTTCTGCCGGTTCAAATATTTGAGCAGGCGGATAAACACCATCGCAGCACGGCCCATCAGACTGATGACGAACCCTTCCTGAGTCTGCACAGGATACTGCCTGAATCTGTTTCGCGCGAAATCCTCAAGAATCACGCTATCGCTTTGGCAGATGGTAATAATGGTTCCGGGTATCATCACGATTCCCAAAGGAACGCAATACTGATTGATCCCGTGGCTGTCGTCGGCAAACGCCGGGAGTCTGACAATCAGAGCTACGTATTCGTCTTCCTTCTCGATACGAGCCTGTTCGTCCAAGTCCATGACGTCTGCAAGCAACTCGGACGAGATACCATAGTCTTCTTCCAACTGGGTAATATCGTCACGAGTCAGTTCACGGGCGTCTACCCAGGTATAGCCGCTAGAGACGCTCTGTGGCCCCATCAATTGTTCAAAATTATGTTCGCGGATAGTAATCACGGTTCCTCCTCCGGCTTCCGGGGAACCATAGCCCGCATTATTCGCGGGAAAATGCCAAACAGGTTCCGAAAGCCGATCGTCTATGAGATATGGTCAGAGGGCGTCTACTGCCGCCTTCGTCTAAACTAGACATCGCATCCTCCTTTCTCCTGTTTGGAATACGACCGGATCATACCAGTCGGGACATCGAGGAGTGTACCACAACAAGCTTGCAGAAGGAAGAGGTCCAAATAAAAAAATTCAATCATACAAGGTATCTTGCATCTATGTTCAAGTCGGTGTACAACAAAACATCAGGAGGAATTTTCATGTCCAACATCACGAGAGAGGCCGCCCTGAGTCTCTATCAGCGCTATAACAAGGCACAGCATTTGTTACGGCACTCGCTCAGTGTCGAATCGGTCATGCGTCGATTCGCCCTAGAACTCGGTGAAGATGCCGATTATTGGGGAATCGTAGGATTGCTTCACGATATCGATTATGAATTATATCCCGAAGAACACTTGATACACGCACCGGCGATGTTGCGTGAAGCA
>JAAYDK010000126.1 GCA_012729295.1 Spirochaetales bacterium
AGCGGATATTGTATCGAAGAACGTCCAATAGTGATTTCGTTTCTCCCAGACCGGGGAAATTAATCAGTTGTACGTATGTTCGATGATTGGTGGCAAGCATTTGGCCACTAGGATTGTGCCAATTGTCAATAATGAGAGAAGGATTTTTTGATTCGATATCTTGTAATTGTCCGATTGTGAGCTCATTCGGACCGAAAACAGAAACTACGTCATATCCGAGCCATTGAGCAAACTGTTGGTGATGAAATTGGACGGCAACCCGTATCTTATCGGTTTGATGTTGTTTAGCAAGAGTCTGGGCCTCCTGTTCGAATTCCGTCAACTGACGAGTCCATACTGCATATGCTTCTTGCGTTCCGAGCGATTCGGCGAGCGCGCCGACTGATTTTCTTAAAACATCCGGAGCATTATTGGTCGATACCAGAATAATCTTTTCTGCATCGATGTCGGCTGCTGCAACCAATTCCTTAACAAATGCCTCATAGCCTGCCCATAGCACGATGTCTGCGGTTGCGGCACGCATCACATCAGATGGTCTAAAATCATACTCGGGTGGGTGTTTCAGCTCGACAGGAGCAAGAACGGTAACTTGTTTCAATCCGGCAGCTTCTGCCATTGCAGCTACCCAAGAGGTAGATGCAACTGCAACAGGACCTGCTGGTTCAGGGTTTTCAGCTAATTCATGTGCTGCCTGTGCAAATACTCCAAAACTTGACGCTGTGAGTAATAATAACATGATCACAAGTACATTAGTCACCTTTTTCTTCATCATCCGAAACCTTCCTCTACGTGTTTATCTATGTGTATCGGGCAGAAGCAACACCACTGCCATAATGATTGCACTAACTATCGCGGTACTTGCCCCTACAGGTAAATCCAGCACGATTGCTAGAATAAAACCGCAAGCGGCTGATAAAAATCCAAACAAAGAACTAAGCAGCAATGCTGAAAGAAATCTTCGAGAAATTCGAAGCGCTGCGATACCGGGTAATAAAATTATGGCATCGACAAGCAGCGCACCTACAAGACGGAGCGCTCCAGCTACACCGATGCCCACCATGATGAAGATTATCGTCATCATCCCGTCAACAGGAACCCCGAGATTCAGTGCTAATTCCTTATCTAAGAGCACCAATTGTATTTCCCTGTATGCGATTGCGAAGAATGTCACGATCAACAACCCGAGGAAAATCGTGAATAAAAGATCGATGCGCGTAAGCATCAAAATATTCCCTGCGAAAATGTCGAATATCTGCATCGCGGGAACACCAGCTACCGCTAGGATGATAAAAGCTCCGGCTAGCGATGCCGTCATAATTAATCCGCTAGCAGAACTGGTGGAAACGTTTTTTTTCTTAGTGATTGCAGCCATGATCGCCGAAGCTGCCAGTACCATGATAAACGCACCCGCTGTCGGTTGCGATCCGATGGCCGTTCCGATGGCAGCACCCAATAAACCAGTATGCATCAGAGTAAAACGGATAGCAGTCAAGTTAAGCGAAACGATGATGATGCCTAAAAGAGATAGGGTAGAGCCGGCGACTACGATTCCAAAAAACGCGTGTCGTATGATTGGAATAGAAAATGCATCGATTAACGATCCCATAAGTGGCTCCTTTGTTCCCCTGTCAGTTCAAACAATTTCCCTTGTCTCATAGAGAACAACCGGTCGGAGCGTTTTCTCTCTATCGGTTCGTGCGTGACGATAATCGCTGTAAACTGAAGCGATTCGTGTAATCTTCTGATTAAATGCATAAAATCAGACTTTGCTTCCGGATCGAGATACGTTGTCGGTTCGTCCATCAGTAGGAGACTGGGCGAGCGTGCTAGTGCCCGGGCAAGTGTTACTTTCTGGCGCTGACCACCGCTAAGGCTTCTGATATCACGTGAGGCCAAATCGAGCGCACCGGTTAGCCGCAAGGCATCTTCGGCTTTTTCCATATCTTGTTCGTTTGAGCGCTTTAGCCATGAGAATGAAGATCCCCAACGTCCTAAAAGAACACTTTCAATTACCGTCAGGGCAATTTTTGGCTCATGTTGGATTTGCGATACGTATCCGATATTCCTGCGGACAGACCTTCTCCCGTTCGGATTCGTGAGAGAAATGTCGAGAACTCTTGCTTCGCCATCATGTATTGCAAGTACGCCGCAGATTACCTTTAGTAACGTGCTCTTGCCACTTCCATTCGATCCGGTGACAATTACAAAGGAGTGTTCGGCAATTATGACATCCAGTTGGTCGAGGACTGTCGTTTTGCCATAGCCGGCGCTTACACGCTCAAGGAGTACCGCAGCATTCATTCGATGAGTTCCTTCACAAGATTGTCGGTGGCTGCGATGGTAACGTTTCCGATTACTTGACGTTGATTGGACAGTTCATGAGCCCAAGAGCGGACTTCGTCATTTTTCCCCGATACTACGAGAATTTTCATACAAATTTCTTTTTGAATATGCTGCTGGAGATTCGTAATGATTCGTAAGGAAGGGTATCGATCGATCGGATTTCTCGAAATCGAAACGGAGTAATGGAAAATTAGTTGTACGATTGCGATTACATCACATTGGGGGTCAATTTCACCGTGCCGAAGCAATTCTTGGCGTACGAGACCCCGTATTGCTTCCGAGCGATTAGGGTAATGATCGATTTCTACGATTCTATCGAGAGACTCAACGAGTTCTCGATCCATGGAAACTCCGAATCTGACTAATTCAGACATGGGCAACTCCTGTTTTACATGCCCATAGTAGCACGAATTTGAATATTTGTGCTACCCTAATAATGCAATGATGCAATTGGTTGACCGTTGCATTCGGTGCGGCTATGATAGTGATATGGAATCGCTGGTTACCTCGAGTATCATGGAGAAAGTCGATCTCGATGCCCAAAACATCTACGGCATTCCTGCCCTCGTCCTCATGGAGCAAGCCGGAATCCGTGGTTGGAAAGCCTTGTCGTCTTTAATAAGACAAACACTATCAGATCAAAAACGTCTCGTATTTGTTGCAGGCGGAGGTAATAACGGTGGAGATGCGCTGGTGATGGCCAGAGAGGCCTATTACGATGGTTACCGTGCGATTACCGTTGTCTTGGTAGGTACGAGAATTTCAGTGGCCTGCACGGTACAACGTAAGATTATCGAGTCGCTATCACTGGATACCCGTGATTTGGAGCAGATGGTTGATGATACAGAAAAAGGACTGGAATCGCTTTTCGATTCGGCAGCCGTTATAATTGACGGATTGGCAGGGACCGGGTTGCGTGGCAGCCTTACCGGTCTCGCTGCGCGGCTTACCACCTGTATCAACGCTGCAAAGGAGAAGGGTGCGTTTGTATGCTCGATCGACATTCCTTCCGGTTGTGCTGATTCACTTAGTGCAGCACATCCTCATGTTCAAGCGAATGCAACCGTTACGATGGGATTGAGAAAAGTTGCATCCTACCATCCTGCGACACGACTTGCCTGGGGTGATATCATATTGATCAACCCCGAATTCCCTTCACAGCTACTTGCCGATGCTGCTGTGTCTGCAAAACTGTGTACTGATAATGACGTATTGATTCCGGCTATCGGTAATGACAGTTATAAAAATCGTCGGGGTCATCTGGCATTGTTTGCAGGAAGCAAAAATTTTACCGGTGCAGCACGTTTGGTATCACGCTCGGCATTTCACGCAAGATGCGGTTTGGTGACGTTGTACTGCGACTGCGGCATTGCTTCGGCAATATCGACCGAATCACCTTCGGTTATCGTTCATCCGCTGCTTGAGAGCGAAGTGGTAGCACATGCGACTCTTGCAGATGATTACCAGAGTATCGTCGCAGGACCAGGGTGGGGCGACGGTCATGAAGACCAATTGTTAGAAATTCTTTCAAGCAAACTGCCGACCGTCCTAGATGCTGATGCGATTACCTTGTATGCAAGACTCTTATCAAAAAGACGTATCGATATGACTGTTCATGGTGATTTGATTCTCACTCCGCATCCGGGAGAATTGCATCGTTTTCTTGAAACTCTTTCGATGCCACTTCTAGCTCAGGAGACAGGTGTCGCGGGTTCGTCCGAATCGTTTATCGAATCGATGCAGAAAATTGCAGAGATGCTGCAAGCTGTCATCGCGTACCGCAGCCATGTCGTGTGGATATTTGACGGAAGAAGAGAGCATTCAGTACCGATGGTAGTCGACGGTATGAATAGCTCATTAGGTGTTGCAGGCAGTGGAGATGTCTTTGCTGGTATTCTTGGTGCCCTGCTTGCCCAGCAGCTTGATGTGGCTACTGCAGCCATGTATGCAGCGGTAATCCATCAATCAGCCGGGCGACTGGCCAAGCAGGAACACGGATGGTTCGATTCAGAAGAATTATCAACCTATATCGGTCGTGCCTGCAGAGCTTTAGAGAGAAATCACTCATGATGCTCCAAGGATATGTGCTGACCATTGCGTATCTGGCGTTCGGAGCAGGACTGCTGCTTGTCGATTATTACGGAGGAAGGCTTCTGCTGCTTGTTCGCGCGCGTCATTCGCTACGGAATAACAGAAGTACCCAGATATTTCTATTGATAGGCGGAATGTTCACAGTAATTATCAAACTATTTTTTCCGGTACCTCCGGGGCCGATTCTGATTGGCGACTTTTTCCCTTCAATCATTGCGTTGTTACTGACGATCTATTATCTGTATCAGATGGTGACGGCAAAAAGGAACCATGGACAGCCCCTACCTCAGGAAAATGGAGGATTTGAACAAGAGGTACTCGCAAAAACCGGCAAGCTCATAGAAACGAACAAGCGAAATCTTGGGTTTGTCGTACTAGCCTTTGCAGTCCTTCATTTTCTTATCCCACAATTCGTCCTTTTATAGGTTGCAACATGGCACATCAGGTTGAAACGAACACTGAAAGGATTACTACCGCTGGTGTGATGACATACCGACACACCATCTTTGTCGCAAAGCGAACATTAAAGGGAGCGGTAGGTGGATTATGGGAATTCCCGGGAGGAAAACATCGTTGGGGAGAAAC
>JAAYDK010000127.1 GCA_012729295.1 Spirochaetales bacterium
CGATAATGAATTTCATCAGCTCTTATTTAAAGCCGCCGACTTAGATACGGTGTACGAAGTTTTTTCAACCTATGTCCCGCATTTTGCCCGCGAACGAATGCTGCGATTAAAAATGTTCGATGCAACCGAGCTGTTCCACGATCATATGACAATCATCAACGCAATCAAAGAACATGATATGCGAACAGCACAACTGGCGATGCGCAGACATATAGATCGGGTAGTGTGCGATCAGAAAATACTCAAAGAAGCGTTTCCGACATATTTTGCCTAAAATCGGCAGGAACACACGATGTCTGTACAAAATACAATCGACGGACTCACGACAGAGGCGATCCTTGAAAGCATCAGCGATGGTGTATTTACCATCGACCACAGCTGGACTATCGCATCGTTTAATCGAGCCGCCGAAAATATTACCGGTATAAGCAGGACTCAGGCTATAGGATTACGTTGTTCGGAAGTGTTTAAATCAAATATGTGTGAAACCCAATGCCCGCTGGCCGAGACGTTTAAAACAGGTCAGCCTGTAATCAACCGCAGTGGATTCATCGTTGATCTGCAAGGCCGCCGAATCCCCGTCAGTGTATCGACTGCACTACTCAAGGATGCCGATGGACATGTAATCGGAGGGGCCGAAACCTTCAGGGATCTTAGCGAACTAGAAATATTAAAGAAAAATCGAGCCCGCCAGCGATTCGGAGAGATGTCTTCAAACAGTCCGGCTATGCAGTCGATTTTCGATACCTTGCCTGCAATTGCACAAAGCAGTAGCACAATCCTTATCACCGGCGAAACCGGAACGGGTAAGGAAGTACTTGCAAGAGCGATTCATCAGGAGAGCAAGTACAAAAACGGTCCATTTATCGCAGTGAATTGCGCATCGCTACCCGATACGCTGTTGGAATCCGAGTTGTTCGGATATCGTAAAGGTGCCTTCACGGGAGCCGACAAAGATAAAAAAGGCCGTTTTGCCCTGGCTCAGAACGGGACTTTGTTTCTCGACGAGATCGGAGATGTGTCTGCGGCACTTCAGATAAAGCTTCTTCGCGTACTGCAAGAGCGGGAATACGAACCGCTCGGATCGGTTCAGCCGGTTGCGTCGAATGCCCGCATCATTTGTGCAACCAATCGCAATCTTGAAGAAATGGTAGCGCAAGGGACTTTCAGGCAAGACCTATACTACCGTATTCACGTGATTTCCGTCAGTTTGCCTCCGCTACGCGAGCGGCTTGAAGATCTACCCATACTGGCTCAGGAGTTTCTGCAACGGTTTGCCGCGCTTGAGCAAAGGGAGATCGAAGGCTTCGATGCAGAAGTCTTCAAAGCTTTTTTCTCATACGACTGGCCGGGAAATATCCGCGAACTGGAAAATACTGTCGAACGGGCTGTAGTATTGTGTTCGGGTCAGACTATTACGTTAGACCTTTTGCCTGAACATTTCGATAAATCTTGTAAAACCGAACAACGAAAAACGAATGTGTTGCAAGAGACTCGACGACAAGCTATTGTCCAGGTACTTGAACGTAATCACTATAATGTTCAGTCGAGTGCGGTCGAACTCGGTCTTCATCGGTCAACACTCTATCGGCAGATCAAGAAGCTAGGTATCGATACTCCTTAAAAGTTGCAAAAGCGCGACAAAATGAGAAAATTTTACCTTATTAATTCGCGTTTTTGCGACAATAAATAATAAAAACCCTCAATAGCATACGCTAAAACCAATAAACACAACTTGGCATGGTTCGTGCGTATATAGTTGCATGAAAGTGGCAGTAGCCGTATGGCAAGACCGGATTGCACCTGTGTTTGATTCTGCGCACATGTGTCTGATCTTTGAGACTCGTTGTTATGCTAGCGCGATACGAGTACTTGAGACAGTCGCATTATCGCCACAATCGTGCAGGGAAAAAGTTGAGCATCTTGCGCATGCTGGTGTTTCGACACTTATCTGTGGTGCAGTAAGTCGCCAATGCGAATATATGCTACTGGAGCATGGAATCACGCTGTATACGTTTGTCGCAGGGGATGTACAAGACGTGTTGGAAGCATGGCGGCAAGGTTCCTTACAACGCGAAAGGTTTTCCATGCCGGGTTGTTCACGCCCTCAACGGCGTTGCCGAAGGCGCGGGCAAAGACATATGTATTGATTATCTAGGAGGTTTCATATGCCGAGAGGTGATAGAACCGGACCCGATGGATACGGGCCGGCCACAGGAAGAGGACTTGGATA
>JAAYDK010000128.1 GCA_012729295.1 Spirochaetales bacterium
ACCCCTGACCGAGCGGATATGAGCCGCTTGCTCTACCATCTGAGCTACGCCGCCAAAATTATCACTTGGGCAACTATACCGATGAATGCATTTGGTGTCAAGCTCTCTTTTACTGCTGCCGCGCAGGTCCTGAAAGAGCAACGTTTCCGATTGCCACGATGTGGTATTCAGATCTTTTATCGATTTGCAATACAAGGTCGAACAGGACTCGTTTTAGAGTTTTTCCGATTCCATCAATTTTCAGCGATACCGTTGATCCGGTACTGTGCGGAACCGATACGGCAAGCTGTGAAAACGGTAGTTCTTCAGCAAAAAAGCGACCATAGCTCAATGCAAATTGCTTTTGAACTAATGGATCGACAAAGGCTTCAAACCATTCGAGATCATACGCTGATTGCAGCGAGCGATACGCAAAGGCTACGCTCGCATCGTTAGCAGGATCCGAGGTTTGTCCGACCGTGCCGACAACCGGCAGCAATCCTTTCCACCCTGAAATTTTTATCGTCTGGTCATAGTCAACGCCTAATAGGCCTAAACTAAGCACAAACAGATAGATAATAAAAACCGACAGGCGTTTTATCGTACTCGTTACCATATCTACTGTGTACTCTAACTCGGGACGATTGTCAAATATCCAATGCTGGACATACGCCGTACCATTGAGTACGATGGACGAATGACAACCTTGAAGAATTTTCTTATAGACGAAATTGTCTATCTTACAGGAGCTTTCAACGAAACCATCCGCGATCCAGTTTGGAAGGACATCCCCTTTACGAAGCCATTTAAAAACCTTGTGATGACTGAAGCGATGCAAAAACTCGGCAGAATCAAGCAGCTTGGTCCTGTGTTCCACCTTTACCCCGGTGCAGTTCACACTCGACTGAATCACAGCATCGGAGTGTTTCATATCGCCAGACTCATGGCCGTTGCCTTTTTACGTTCCGAATTGCATAGCTTACAAGAAAAAATCCCGTTTTCGCATTCTGGTGTCAATGCATTTCTTTGTGCAGCACTTTTACACGATCTTGGCCATTTCCCCTATGCCCATGCACTAAAAGAGCTTTCTCTGAAAGAACATGAACAGCTAGGAGCACAAATAATCGAACAAGACGCTTCGATCCGACATATCATCGAGCATGAACTCGGTACTCGCGTAGAACATGTCTGTGCGATAATCGACGAAAATCGTCCTAGCGATACGGCTGAGATATCCTTTTATCGAAGCGTTCTCTCCGGAACGCTCGATCCTGATAAACTCGATTATCTTTGCCGAGATGCCTTTTTCTGCGGCGTCCCTTATGGTGTTCAAGACGTCTCCTATATTATCGGGCATCTATTGTTTCTTGAATCAGGGGCCTTAGGCATACCGCTTCAGGCAAAAGCTTCCGTAGAACATCTATTGTTCAGTAAATATCTGATGTACCAAAACGTATACTGGCATAAAAGCACCCGCGCAGCTACTGCTATGGCTAAGAAAGCAATCGGCATGGCCCTTGATGCAAACGTGCTTACTCAAGAAGATCTATACGGGCACGACGACGCCTCTCTATTTCTGTTGTCGAAGCAAAACGAATCATTTGCCCCGTTACGATTACTAAACGATGTAAAGAACAATCATCTCCTCGAAGAACGATTTGCAGTCCCGTATGATGCTAACAATCCGTTTATGATGCGTTGTGAATCAAGGCAATCGCGGCAAGCTATCGAATTATCGTTATTCAATCTATTACGAAAAATTGACGAGCAGCTAAAACCGTTTGAAGTCATTATCGACATCCCCGAACAGATTTCGTTTGAATCGGATATCCATATCGTACTGGGTGAAGGTGATGCCAAACCTTTTGATGAAGTCGACGAACTCTTTACAAAACCGGTAGTACGCACTGTTTCAGACAGCTTGAGGAAATTACGTGTTTTCGTTCCTGGACGATTTGACGTATCTTTTATAGAGGCTGCGATGTTTGACGTAATGAAAGGATACTCATGTGGAACTAACGACAGTCAATGATAAGAAACCCTGGAAAGATTTGATTCGTGGCGAAATGCCGCCATGGGTAATGCGATTTGTTAAAACGACTGGAAGAGCCATCAACAGGCACCAGATGATCTGCGATAAAGATTCAGTATTACTCAGCGTCTCGGGAGGGAAAGACTCTCTCGCCCTTGCATTAGCCTTATCGGTACGCCGGTCATGGCTTCCCATTTCCTATCGCATTCAGGCGTTAATGATCGACTGGGAAGAACATCCGATTCCCCAAGATGCGCTCGAAGCGCTCAAAGAGTACTTTTCAGCGCTTTCGATTGAATTGGAAATCGTACATGAACGCCAGTATCCGGCCAGCTTCAAAGGAGAATTCAACTGCTATCTCTGTAGCCGCAACAGAAGGAGAATCCTATTTGATTATGCTGAGAAACACCATATCAAGCTAATCGCTATGGGACACCATCTAGATGATTTGGTTGAAACCAGCCTGCTCAACCTTGCAGGTAGAGGAACTTTCAATACTATGCTACCCGTTCAAGAATTTTTCAAAGGAAAGCTCCATATTATAAGACCGATGATCGAAGTACACGAATACGTAACGAAACGGCTAAGTGAAGTGTATGATCTGCCTGTGGTTAAACCGATTTGCCCGTATGATCAGACAAATATTCGAAGCAGGATTAAACCTATCGTACGAGAACTCTGCCGACTAGACAGGGACGCTCGAGAACACATTTACCACGCACATGCATTTAGTTACCGGATACCGAGGGAAATCCCAGTTGCTACCGATATAGAATTGCAGTAATGTAGAGGCATGAGAATGAAGAAATTGGCAAAACTACCGATCATCGCATTAATCATGGCGGTCGCCGTCGCGACTGCTGGAAACGTATTTGCAGCGAACGTTACAAATCTTACTTATCTGCATGCTGTCGATGGATATTATTATCAATTCGATCAGAATGGTACGTTTATCGAACAAACCGACCCCCCCATTGATTTAGCTCCGGGGTGGCTCGTTCTGAGTTCTGACGACTCGGCAGCCTCGTTGAAGGGATTCTTCGGCGATATCGTACTACAGCCGAAAACTATTTTAGCAATAGGGAAATTGTCGAAAGATTCGGTAGAATTATATATTGCTACAGGATCTGCAAATTTTCTTACAAAAGATTCATATACCGGTAGCCTGATTGTCTCTACTCCCGTTTCACTATTCGAGTTACAAGGCCCTGGCGAAATGTTTGTCAGCAGCGAATTAGCAGAATTAGTATTCTCACTTGGAGGGAGCGTCTCTGCATATAATGTCATTACCAAACAGACTGCTACGTTGAAACCGTATACATATTTGAATATGGCAGACAGTTTTATTCATGAAAAACCCGTCGCCCAAGAAACCTATAAACGCATGTCCATCCGTAAAGAAATCACCGTCGAGCCGCAACTTCCTAGTAGCGAAGCTGAAATAGCAGCAATTTTAACTAAAGAGCCAGCATCGATTGAACCTCCGCTTGAAACGTTTACCGTTGAGGTAGTCGAGCCTGTCGAGGTAAACGTAGAATCTTTGACGGTCACCGAGCCTGTTTTACCAGTTTCAGAAAAAATCTCCGTACAAACTGCTGAAATGATACCAACTACGCAAGAGCCTGTCGAAACGGTACCTCCATTAAAGAAAGCTCCCCAGGCAGCCGCCGATATTGTCGTTGAAAAAGCAAGCCTGAGTGCACCTGAGCAACCAAGTAGTGAAAGACCAGAAATTTCTTCAATCAAGCCGGTGGAGTTCGACGTATACCTAGCGCATACGGGAGACATCCAGGGGCAGATAGAAGAAGGCATCGGCATCGGGTTTGCGAAGCTGGCGACGGGCGTGAAGT
>JAAYDK010000129.1 GCA_012729295.1 Spirochaetales bacterium
GATTTATTCCACAAAACCCAGTTTGGAGAGAACCAGGTGGGGATGATATCAAAAATCCGCTTATTACTGGCGAAGTGTTTTATACTAGTTTTTTTAAGATCTGCACTCCATTGTTTTTTATCAGTTCTTACGTAGGTGATGTAAAAGCGTCCCAAAGAAGCGATGTGTCCCGGCTCAAGTAAGATTTGGTAGGAATTTGGCAATTCGATATACTGCTTACGTTGAAAATCATGTCCGGCATACGGTTCGTATGAAGGAACAGCAAATTTTTTCAATTTCGTAGTATCGGCATATACGTGGATGAAGCCTTTTACCGTATAGATTCCGCTATTCAGATTTTCAGCATAATAGAAGGTATCGAGTCGGCTGTCCTGGTCGAATATGGAAAATTCCACCAATTGTCCGCTACTGTCTTCTATCCATGGAATCCATGCCGAATACGCGCTATTTTCGATTGCGGAAATCTTATTGTTCGTATCGAGCGAAACATCCGCAACTAGCATCGCCGAATCGGATGTCGCGGGTGGCTTAACCGGTGGCCCGACCATTACAAGCGACATACAGCCGGTTATCGCAGTTAGGAAAACCACGGTCAAAAAGCTTACTATGATTCGCTTCATGACAACACCTCTCTGGAAAAATTGTATGTTTACTTGATATATAAGTCAAATACTATGACACTATTTTAAGAAAATTAATGCTAACGGGTTCTGATTTTTAAAGAACTTTCTCACCTAATAATGATACGTTTAGAAATTATAACAATCTTTTATGCATGTTTTATCATTCAATGGCTATAAAATTATAGTAACTAAATTTTTTAAGTATATATATTATAAAAAATAATTATTTCAACATATGAAAAAATCGTATATAATCAATCATAATTCAAGCCACAATTGAACAACAAACTCCTACTAGAGAGTGATCACCACGCTTGGTAAACATGCGGATTTTCCTCACACCGCGCGTGGGTATCGGCGTTTATGTCCTGTGCTGAATAAGAGAAGACTCAGAGCAGGATGAAAAAACTATGGAATAAATATTATAAATCATTATATTATATAAAAATAACAATTAATTTTCTTTACTTTAGCGTCTTGTTGTGCCATAATTTTTTTAACAAAATATCACATAGAGGAGGATGTCATGAGAGCCAAATTATTATGTTTGGTGGTAATTGCCGTATGCATGCTTTGGGGATGCACCGGGTGCGAATCAGAAAATGCTACGGTAGATGTCACGCAAGATCGAGCCATCCTGACCGGCTCGCGCTGGATTGCACAAGAGTCGTATATCATCGGGTCCAAGCAATGGCAGGTAATGGCAATAAGCCAGTCGAGCGAAACAAATAATCTTTTTCAAGTATCGATGTATCCGAACACGACTACGATTCGGTCGAATCAGTCGGGAACTATCGTCTATGAAGGAGAGCATGTCGAGTTTTCTACCATAGTATCGGGTATCCAGGCTCTCTATACGGTAAAAATTACGATCGGACCGGACGGCTCGGTTGTCTGTACGCTTACCGGTTCGGACAGCCGCAAGATGTTTTTCTCTCCGGAACAGGCTTTACTTGCCCAATGACTACAGATAATCGGGCGGAAGATTCACCAGAATATTCCGTCCGATTATGAGTATCTATAAGATATGTAAACATAGGCAAAGGCATGTGTGTTGCTAACCCATGATCAGTCACACACCAAGAGATTTTTATTGAACAAACCTATCCACACTCTTTGCCGTTACATGGTATACTGCGGTACGTAACAAAAGAGGAGAGACTCCCATGACATTAAACAAAGAAAATCTGAAACACGTCAGTTTTTGGGAATCGAAAGGTTATGTGCTGCCGCAATTCGATATCGAAGAAGTCGCACGCAATACCCTTAAGCGGCCGACGTGGCTACATTTTGGCGCTGGCAACATTTTCCGAGTGTTTCCCGCGGTACTGCAGCAGCATCTGCTGAACCAAAAGCTTACCGATACCGGTATCATAGTCAGCGAAGCTTTTGACGAAGAAATCCTCGACAAGGCATATCGGTCGTACGATAATCTTTCGCTTGCTATTACCCTCAAAGGCTCGGGAGATATTGGAAAGGAAGTAGTGGCCTCAGTAGTGGAAAGCGTGAAGCCGCATAGCGAATACGAGCGGATTCTTGAAATTTTTACAGCCCCTTCGCTCCAAATCGTCTCCTTTACCATCACCGAAAAAGGTTATGCAGTGAAAGACAGCAACGGAGCGCTGCTGCCTTGGATCAAGGCTGATATCGAAGCCGGTTCGAAAAAGCAATCAAGCACCATCGGCATCGTAGCAAAATTACTTTTCGAACGGTATAAAGCCGGAAAGCTGCCGCTGGCTTTAGTAAGCATGGACAACTGCAGCCATAACGGCACGCTCCTCAAAGAAGCTGTAATGACATTTGTAGAACACTGGATCGAACATGGCGTATGCGATGCAGGCTTTAGAGATTACGTTGCTGATGAACGGTATGTTTCATTCAACTGGAGCATGATCGATAAGATAACACCCCGTCCGGCAGAATCGGTAATCGAAATGCTTGAGCAGGACGGTCTGGAAGGCATGCAGCTGACCAAGACTGTGAAGAATACGTTTGTCGCCCCGTTCGTAAATGCAGAGGAATCGCAGTATCTGGCAATCGAAGATATATTCCCAAACGGCAGACCTGCCCTCGAAGCTGTCGGAGTGTTGTTCAGCGACAAGCTGACAATCGACAAGATTGAGAAAATGAAAGTCTGCACCTGCCTGAATCCATTACACACCGTACTGGCAATTTACGGGTGCATGATGGGGTATACCAGAATATCGGATGAGATGAAAAATCCCGATTTAAAAGCGTTTGTCGAACAGGTAGGGTATGTGGAGGGCATGCCCGTCGTTGTCGATCCGGGAATCATTAACGCCCAGGATTTTATCAAGACTACCATCAACGTACGCTTTCCGAATCCGTTTGTTCCCGATACTCCTCAGCGCATTGCCACCGATACATCAAAAAAAATCCCGGTTCGATTCGGAGAAACCCTCAAAGCGTATGTTGCCAAAGGGAAGCAAGACCTTTCGTTCCTTACATTCATTCCATTGTTTTTTGCCGGTTATCTGCGATATCTGACAGCTATAGACGACAACGGACAACCGTTCGAACTCAGTTCCGATCCCAACCTCGACGAGATGCGTTCCTATGTGAAAAACATTGCGCTCGGGGATATCGGCCCGTACGGTGATAGATTTGCCGGTCTTTTATCACGATCCGATGTATTCGGTGTCGATTTGTATACGCACGGTTTGGGCAAGAAGGTCGAATCAATGTTCGCACAGCTTAATGCCTCCAAGGGTGCAATAGCCGCTACGCTCGCATCATATCTACAATCACACGGTAAGAAGATATCGTAAAAAAACGGGAGGGCAGCCTCCCGTTTTAGTATTCTATTTGACGGTGAAGGAAAAGTCGAAACTCCAGGATTCACCGTTTCGATCCTGAACGACAATGGTAAAGGGAATTACGCTGCCGCTCGGTGTAGCACTGTCGAACACTAGTTTGAATGTGTTTGATTCGCCGCTAATCTCCTGTTGCTGATCGCCGGCAACGTTTGCATTGTTTGTCCGATGTTTGCCTGCGGGAATATCACGTACGTGGACCGTGTCGGTGAGCATGGTTACATACGGGCTGTCTGACGAAAGGTGCGCGGTAAGCGGCCCCAGTCCGACAGTTCCTTCGTTAAACAGACTGAAGCCTACGCTGACCTGTGTTCTTACCGGCAACCGGTCGAGCCCGTAATAGATGGTGTTTACAGCCTCGACAGTAAGTTTTTTCCAGTGCCCGGCATACGAGCCTCCGTTTCCTTTTACCGTTACGGCGTCTCCTTCGATGCTCTTGCCAGTCGTCGTATCATACCAACCTGCAAACCGGTAGCCGTCATCCGGCGGAATCACCGCAGGAACTTGGATTACTTGACCGTCCTTTACATCCTCGTGGATTGCTTCGGTTTGAGTCAGTACGTCGAAGAACCTGACCTGATTGCGCCAGATTGCATAGAGCGTCTGGTCGGTATACGGCATGGTGATGCTTTCTCCCGGTTCGTACTCGACGTCTTCGTGTGTCAGGCCCCAACCTACCAACACGCCAAAGCGGGCAGGGCTTACGCGGATGCTTTCGGCTTCGGGCAGGGTGACGGACTCGCCGGGAGCTTTGCGGATCTGCTGTGTGTAGCTATAGCGGTAGAGCGGTCCCTCGATTGTGTAGTCCATGCTAAGGCTAGGGCGATAATATGAACTAGTCCGATACAACCAGGCGGCATGCTCGGCCCTCAATGGTTCTTCCTCGAGAAGAATCCTCGCCAGCAGCATTTCGGTTTCGGCTTTCGTCATCGCGTATGAAGAAAGCGTAACGATTCGTCCATACGCGTTGCGATAGGCCTCGAGATCCCCAGAGCGGCGGGCTTTCCCTAAATCTTCTTGAGCCGATTCGAGTTCGACGGAGACTTGCTTCGACAATTTGTCGAACGTTTCAATGACGGTATCGATGCTTTCTGTGCTCAAATCCATCTCCTGAATGCTCTGGCGAATCGTTTCGGCGCTGGGAGAGGAGAAGAGCATGGCGCTGCCCACCATAAGCATAATACCGATGATGAGTAATGTACGTCTGTGTTTCATCGCATGTTTCCTCCTGGTAGTAAATATAATCATGCCTTTCAAAAACGTGAATATCAAGAGAAAAAATTAATTAAAATTCTATGATATTTAAAGTTGGTGTGAATAAATTTCTCAGATTTTGGGAAAATATTTCACATACGCCAAGTCAATTGTGAACATGTTTCCCAGTGTGAGAAACAGTAGTATTTTCAGGCATTGAACCGCACTCTTGCTCGAGACGAGAACGCCCGTTATGAACATGGCGCTTTTGTCTCTGCGGCAATCTTCTGCTCTCATATCTTATCGGAAAAATTGTTGCGATTGGATAATCGCCATGGGTGAAAAAGAGTATCTGATAAGTCTTATTTATAAAACAAACATGTAGGGGCACTATGTGGAATCAAAGTAATACTGAACTACCTGAGTACGCCTGTTCGATCGTTACGACTGCTGCGCCGTGGCCGGGATGCTTGCTTGGATTCCATGTTTTCATCCAATCGAAAATTGTTCCATGAGCAACATATTCGACGGTTCCTTTCAATTGGAAAGCTTGTTGCGCTTTCGTCATAAAAAGAATCGAAACCTTGCTTTTTCCAATAATATTATGCTTGGTTTTATCGAAATAGTTGTCTGCGATCACAATGTTCCGGTTTTCATACATACTCACACATGTGGCGTAGATGATATTGGGTTTCCCATCGGAGGCAACGGTGGCAAACACGATTGGACCTTCGCGGTCCTCAAACGCTTTGATGATAGATTCAGGCAATACAGTCATACTCGCTTCTTCTTTTTTTTATGTGTTTTTTCTTATGATATCCCGATTTTGCCAAGTGGGCAATGTTGACGAGAAACAAGTATTGCCATATGATTGCACCAACGACGTGATTTAATGCCAAATTGCAGCGTCGATAAAGAATTCGCTAAAAAGGAGTCCTTGTGTGAAATCACTTCTTCTCCTATTTGCGAACTACCGCCAAATTGCCATTGTCGCAGCTTGGTTACAGCGTTATAAGGAGTGACTTGTCATGATGAACATAGGTCATGTATTTACCTCGGAATCAGTCGCGGAGGGACATCCGGACAAGGTCTGTGACCAGATTGCCGATGCAGTGCTCGACGCATGCCTTCGAGAGGATACGAACAGTCGTGTGGCTTGCGAAGCTTTTGCCACCACGGGAATGGTCCTGGTTGGCGGTGAAATTTCAACGAAGGCACAATTTTCAATCGACGATCTAGTGCGTTCGGTAGTGGCGGATATTGGCTATACCGATGCTTCGTACGGCCTTGACGGTGCATCGATGGCCGTTATCTCGACCATTCACCGCCAGTCGCCCGAAATTGCACAAAAAGTCGATAGAGATGACGGCCAGCATAAAGAATTGGGCGCCGGAGACCAAGGGATGATGTTCGGTTACGCATGCGACGAAACCGAAGAGCTTATGCCCGCTCCGATTATGCTGAGCCACAAGCTTATGATGCAGGTGCGTTCAGTTCGCAGACAGAACACACTGGATTGGTTGCGGCCTGACGGGAAAAGCCAGGTCACCGTTGAATACCAAGGCCAGCAGGTCAGGCGAATTGCAACCGTTGTGTTGTCCCAGCAGCATAGTCCCGATGTATCCCGTGCTGAGATGCAGGAAGCGCTCATGGAACTGGTTGTCAAGCCGGTACTCGAACCGACAGGTCTGGTGGATACGAAAACCGAATATATTATCAATCCTGCCGGACAATTCAGTATTGGCGGACCCTATGCTGATACAGGGTTGACTGGCCGCAAGATTATCGTAGATACCTACGGCGGGATGGGAAGACACGGCGGCGGTTCGTTCAGTGGAAAGGATCCGACAAAAGTCGACCGTTCAGGAGCGTACATGGCGCGCTATATCGCAAAGAACCTTGTAGCTTCAAAAGCTTGCCAGAGGTGTGAAGTCCAGCTTGCCTATGCGATAGGGTTGAGCCAGCCGATATCAGTGAGAGTCGATACATTCGGGACAGCATCTGTTGATGAACATGCGCTTTCACAAGCGATTCCCAAGAATTTCGATCTCTCTCCGGGGGGAATCATCAGCCATCTGAACCTGCTGCGACCCATCTATCAAAGAACCGCCGCATACGGACATTTCGGTCGTGATTCGTTCAGTTGGGAGCAAACAGACAAAGTCGACGCACTGCGAGCATCGTTATAAAGCTGTCACACGTAGACGGCAACGGCAAACAATCCGTGCACCGTTGCCGCTGCTACGGTGATGTAGGCAAGGCGAAAATGGACTTTTGGCTTGATTTTTACTATTTTGCGTCGGGACAAGATCATGACTAATGCGGTTGCCCACATGAGCAGATAGGTGATAATCCCAATCCAGCCGATGAGCGGAAGCCCGAGAAACGATTGATACGCTGCATTTCTTATAACGTCCACATATTCCCCCTAATTATCGATGATGACAAAATATAGTAGAAAATTTACTGCTTGACAATAATTTGTAATGATTTTATTTCCTTTTCTCAAGCCTCTCAGTATATTTTACACGCTACGAAACGTAGCCTGATACATATTTTTTTTGGGAGGTTTCCATGCATCTATATAGACGTTTCATATCCATCGCACTTGTTTTATCAATTGCAATTTTCAGTATAACAGCAGGGGGAGCTGATGAAAAACCGGCTGTCTCAACAGATAAGCCAAACGAAGTCGTATTTGGGGAAAACTGGCTAGCCTCATGGAATTTTGAGGACGACGCGATTCGATTTACCCTGGTCGCACCTACAACCGGGTGGGTCGGCATCGGCTTTAATCCGAGCCGCATGATGAAAGATGCCGATTATATTCTCGCGTATGTAGCCGATGGCGAAGTATTTATCCGCGATGATTTCGGTAACGGACTGACATCACATGTGTCTGATATAAGCCTCGGGGGTACCCAAACGGTTGAGGTAATCGAAGGCAGCGAAGCAAACGGGATTACGACAGTAACATTCAGGTTGCCGAAAAGTTCAGGTGACGCATTTGACGTTGTATTTAATCCGGGTCAACGCTACAAAATCATCGCAGCCTACGGTTCAAACGGATTCGATAATTTTACCGGTATGCATAAGGCGCGTAAATCGATTGAAGTAACATTAGAATAGGTGGGTGAGATACATATGGGGCTGCAAAGGCAGCCCCGATTTTAACGATATCAATAGGTGTTGGCGATATAATACTCAAGCTGACCGATTTGGAAGTCACGGCTTTCCATTGATGCTTTCACCACGTCCCCGATTGAAACGATTCCGATTACTTTCCCATCGTCCACGACCGGCAGGTGTCTGAAACGCCCTGTCGTCATGATCTGCAAACAGTCATCCAGGCTTTGGTGCGGTTTTACATAGGTGACGCACTTGGTCATAACATCGCTTACTGGAATCGTCGTGTTATATTCGAGCTTACCGGTGAGATTGCGGATGATGTCGCGTTCTGAAAGTATGCCTTTGATAGCTCCGTCCTTATCAAGGACTAGCACAGCACCGATTTTGTGCTGGGTGAGTTTTAATAATGCTTGCGCGAGCGTGTCTTCCGGCTTTACCGAAATGACATTGCTTCCTTTTTGATCGAGAATTGAACGAACGGTGCTCATAGCGTACCTCCTGATATATTAGTTATGACAATCTATACTGAACCTTCATGTTCTACAAGTGAAATATAGCAGAGAACTGGTACGAACAATTGAAGCAGCGTGATTTAATCACACAATGAATACAAGAAAATTTGTAATAATATTAAAAAGATTGACGATTCGAGTCGTTTGTTCGTATGTTCTAATCGCATTCAATA
>JAAYDK010000130.1 GCA_012729295.1 Spirochaetales bacterium
ACACTATATTTACATCGCATGTAAAACCCCGTATTATACAGTCATATATGAGAATACTAAAAGGAATCGCGGCCAGTGCAGGAATTGGTTCTGGAAACGCGTTCCTCTATGTACATGAAAAACCGGTCGTTCCTCATGTAAGCATCGGTTCGGCACAAGTCGAAAAAGAAACCGATCGTTTCATGCAGGCATTACAAGTCGTTTCCGACGACCTGGTATCTCTTATCCCAAAAACTCGTTCTACCGATCATCGTGCGATATTGGAAACTCATCAGCTGATGCTCCAGGATCCCGAATTTATCAACATGGTAGCCCATGCGATAAAAAACGAGTTGATTTGCGCCGAATGGGCTGTAGAAAATTCAATGACGACTTTGATCGCCATGGTAGAACAGTCGGCGGACCCCAGCTTGAAAGAACGAAGCGCCGATGTCTATGATATCGGTTGGAGAATCATCCGGGGATTATTGGGCAAGTTGAGACCGCGTTTGAGCGAACTTGCCAAGAATATCGTACTCGTTGCCGATACGTTGCTCCCTTCCGAAGCCCTGACGCTTGATCCCCACCATGTAAAGGCGATAGCACTAAACGGGGGCGGCAGGACAAGCCATGTCGCAATCCTGGCTAGGGCACTTGAAATTCCGACCGTCGTCGGGTTGACCGATATTACGAGAAGAATCAAGGACGGAGAACAGATAATTGTCGACGGAAACCGGGGTGAAGTTGCTATCCGTCCTACAAGTGCATCATCGATCCGTATGGAAGAGCGTTACAAACGCTGGCTGGATCATGAAAATCAATTGCGTGAATTAGCTCCCCTCGAAGCAACAACCAAAGACGGTCATCGAGTTGTCTTGAAAGCAAACGTCGAGACTCTTGACGAAGTGGACACCGTAATTCGTAATGGAGCGGCCGGTATCGGGCTTTATCGTTCCGAGTTCCTGTTCATGAAGGAAGGCGGCGCTTCTGAAGACGAGCAGTTTGAAGCATATCGATCGATTGTCGAACGAATGAAAAAAACCGGTCCGGTCACCATCAGAACCATAGATGTCGGAGGCGATAAAATCATACCGGGGATGGATGCGTTCGGTGAAAGCAATCCAATTCTCGGATGGAGGGCGGTTCGTTTCTGTCTTTCGAGAAAGGATATTTTTAGAATACAGTTACGGGCTTTGTTACGGGCTTCGGCATACGGCCCGTTGAAGATTATGTTCCCGATGATTAGCGGATTAGAAGAATTACACGATGTGCTGGCGGTCTTTCACGAAGAACAAGAGGCCTGTCGTAAAGAACATATTCCATTCGACGAACACCTCGAAACGGGAACTATGATAGAAGTACCCTCGGCTGCCCTCTGTGCCGACCTGCTTGCTCCTAAAGTAGATTTTTTCTCGATAGGGACGAATGACTTGATTCAATATACCATCGCGGTCGACCGGGGTAATGAAAAAATCGCGTATCTGTACCAGCCGCTGCATCCTGGTGTCCTGCGTTTGATTGCATCGGTTGTTGAAAAAGGCCATAAAGCGAACATTCCCGTCGGCATGTGCGGGGAGATGGCCGGAGAGCCGCTTTATAGTGTATTATTGCTAGGAATGGGGCTTGATGAATTCAGTATGAGTCCGCAGAGTCTGCTGGAAATCAAAAGCATCATCCGTTCAGTATCCATGACCGATGCGCGTTCGTTAGCCCGCAAAGTATTGGAGATGGACTCGTTTCAACATATCAATAACTTTGTAAAGGAATGGATGCATGAGCGTTTCGGGTATTTCACCTCTACATGAGGAACACCTCCCTGTAGTTGCTATCGTCGGCCGACCTAATGTCGGTAAATCTACACTATTTAACAGACTGATTCGAAAACGGCGGGCGATTACCGATGCAGTTCCCGGTGTTACCCGGGATCCCGTGACCGAGCCGTGGATGTTAGCAGACCATAAGGTGCTTCTGGTTGACAGCGGCGGGGTTAAGCTGGATCTTGAAGGTCTTGATTCGCTCGTTAGAGAAAAAAGCCTGAGTTTGCTTACACAAGCCGATGCCGTGATTTTGTTAATGGACTGTACGGAAATAACTCCAGAAGACGAAATGCTCGTCGAAGCAGTTCGTCCGTATAGTGACAGAGTGGTCTTAGCAGTAAATAAAGTAGACGATCCTGTGAGAGATCCACTCGTATGGAATTTCCATGCATTTGGATTTTCGCGTGTCGTTTCGATTTCTTCCGCGCACGGTCTTGGCATTGAGGATCTTGAAGATGCCTTGATCGAGCTTCTTGACCTTTCCGAGCCGACATCTGTGCAAGAAGAGGAAAAAAGTATCAGACTTGCGGTATTGGGTAAGCCTAATACAGGCAAGTCTACGTTGGTGAATCTGCTCACGGGAAAAGAAACTTCGATTGTCAGCGACATTCCCGGTACGACTCGGGATGTAATATCGGGAGCATTTAAATATAAAGGGGCTAAGTATTCGATATTGGATACGGCCGGAATCAGGCGCAAGAGCAAAGTAGACGAAGATATCGAATATTACTCGGTCAATCGTGCAATCGGGGCCATCGACGATGCAGACGTAGTGTTGCTGATGATCGATGCAGATATCGGATTGGTAGACCAAGACAAAAAAATCGCACAATTGATCGTGCGAAAGGGCAAGGGAGTCGTCTTAGTGGTGAACAAGATCGATATGCTGAATAAAATCGCCAACCAGATCGAAGCGCTAAAAGACCGGGTTCGTTTCCTATTCCCGATTCTTTCCTTTGCGCCATTGGTCACCATCAGTGCAAAAGAAAGTACCGGTATCCCCGGATTACTTGATACCGTATGGACTGTGTATAAGCAATTGAACAAGCGAATTGAAACAGCTCAGTTCAACACGATGTTGCGCACGTGGTCAGAATCATACCAGCCGGCAAGAAGCTCGAGCGGCCATTATAAAGTGTTTTACGGAACTCAAGTCAGTGCAGCACCGGTTAGATTTCTTTTATTCGTTAACAAAAAGAGCGGGTTTCCAACCGGGTACGAACAATATCTGAAAAATGCCATCAGGCGTGATCTCGGCTTTCCCTACATCCCGATAGAAATCGAGTTAAAGGAACGCCGAAGAAATACGAAGGAGAATAGGTTGTGAAACCATTGCGGGCGGTTTGCTTCGATATCGACGGAACACTCTACCCAAAATGGATGTTTGCCGTAAATATGGCCCTCATGGCATTTCCTTCAATAGCATTGGCAAGACGATACCGTCGATTTAGAGCGACAATCCGTTTGGAACAGGAAAATCCTACTGTTCCAGCCAATCAAAAAGGATTTCGCTTGCGCCAAGCACGATCTATTCTCGAGCAAGATGATATGCCGACTGATGAGCACGCCCTCGAAGTACTCATGAATAGAATCGAGCTTCAGTTTTATCGAAGATGGGATAGAAAATGGTTATTCATGCTACCGTTTCGACATCTTCATAAAGCTATGTGCTCCATCAGAAAGCATGGTATGATGATTGGTGTGCTTTCCGATTTTTCAATCGGAAGAAAATTGCGTGCGCTGGGAGTCGAGGATTTGGTGGATATTTCGATGTGTTCGGAAGAATCGGGGTATCTGAAACCGCATTCTGCACCATTTGACATGCTCTCGCAACGGTTGAACGTCGATTCTGAGTCTATACTCTATGTCGGCGACAGTTATGAAAAAGATATTGTCGGAGCGTCAAGGGCTGGGATGACTACCTGCCTTATAGACCCGAAGGCACGCCGTGCCGACGTACGTGAAGTATTGGCACGACGATATCCCCTAGCCGATATGATAATCGGTGGCTATGATGAGCTTATCCATTGGTTCGAAGAATCAAGTACAGGAGGCGCCTGATGGAAACGATACAAAGCATGCTTCCGCTGTTGGTCTCGATAATCCTGTTTGTAATCACGCTTATTTTGATATTTGCATTACGTGCCGAAGATCGTAAAAGTCGGAAACTGGATTTGGTCAAGAGATATGTGACCCAGCATCAGGCGGAGATGGCCCAATCCGTCGAGCATTTTCGACATGTAGCCGAATCGACTGAAGATGCCATGGCGAAGCAGCAACGTGAAATCGCATTACTGGTCGAACGACTTGATCAACAACAGCAATCTATTCAGGACCATTCGGAAGATCTGGAGGAATTACAAAAATTGCTTACCTATTACCGGGATGTAATGGGTCAGTTGTCGACTATGACCGAACAGGCAGAGATGCGAACCAGTCAGATAAAGGAAGAAATGGCCAAAGTCGAGCGAATCCAAAACATAATCGATGAATTCAAGCGACAGATCGTACATGTCCAGAACGTCATGGAACAAAAAAAGAATGAATTCGATGCCTTGGTCCTCCAGCAAGAACAACGGCTTGCCGTTCGTATGGATAATTCCGTTTCAGAGGCGAAAGAACGCGTCGACACCCTACTAGCATCAGCGCTCGATCATACAGATTTATCATTTCAAACAATGATTGCAACCGTACAGGCATTCCTAAGCGAACTCAATTCTCGAACCGCTACGATTGAAGAAGTAGTAAAAAGGCTCACGACAACATCCTCGGAAACGATGTTCTCGCTTAGCAATATGCTTGACGACAAACGCGACGACCTTGAAAGCCGTGCAAGGATATTGGAAGAGCTTTCTGCTAAACGCGAGGAAATGGAGATACAGATTGCGGCTCTGACAGAACGAAAAGATGCTCTCGATTCCGAACAAAAGTCAGCTGATCAAGAACTGGAAAAAACGAAATTACAACTTGATGAACTTAGGGAACGTTTTCTTTCAAGCAAGGAAGACGTAGCAGCTGCGGTAAAAGAATCAAGCAACCCGATGGTAGACAAGATAATCCCCGTTGTTGAGGAAAAGACTTCAGATCTTGACGTGCTATACCCGAAAGATGAAGAATACGACCTTTTGGACGAGTATGAGGAAGAACCGTTAGGTAGCGACGAGTTTGATCAGACGCTAGACGACGACTACCTCGACATGCTCGATGATGAGACTGATGTCGATGAGGAAGATCTTCCATTTGAGGAAAATTTAGATTCTGAAGAAGAAAGTCTTTATCAGGAACAAGCCGATGAATTTGAGCTGGATTTTGACGAGACTGACGAAACGAGTGGAGAAGACGATACCATAGCTGTCGAGAGGGATGAAAAAGAATATTCCGCTAAATCAGAGCCTGTCGAGGACGTCAAAGAGCAAATAGTTCCCGACACGACGAACGATATCGACGATTTGCTCATCGAACCTGATGAATTCGAGGGAAGCGAATCGGAAGATGACGTGAGAACCGTTCAGGAGCCAAACAAACCGAAGGCATTTGAAAAAATTGAACGAATTATCGAGCCCGACGAACTTGAGGACGGAGAAGAAGAAATCTTGCTCGAGGATGAAGAAGATTCAGATAAACGATAAATTTCACACATACGAAGAGTAATTATAGTTCATCGGACAGTTGTTTTCCGTCATCGGAGACGATGCCTTACCGCTGTGTAAAAAAATTCAATTTCTACGGAACCTTTTACACGATACGACGTCAAAGTAGTTGTTGACATCGGGATGTGATGAAATAAGGATGAAATCGTGGCGGATAGTAATTGGGATACAATCGTTATCTAGATGAACGAGCACGCCGACCGTTTGGTCCGGACCGTAACGGCAGTCACAGGCGATTCTGAAGAAGCTCAAGACATCGTCCAGGAAACCTTTATCCGCGCGTATCGTGCACTTGGTGGTTTCCGCGGTACCTGTAACCCGTATACCTTTTTATACGCGATTGCAATCAATCTCGTACGATCGAAAAAACGGATGCATGCAAAGAAACCGCAGACAACTACGTACGAAGATACTATTGCATCAGAATACGGTAATCCGGAAGCGTCTGCTATCGATAACGAGAAGTCTCGTTTAATTCTGGAGGCAATAGAATCTCTACCGGAGAAACTGAAGATCGTCACTGTACTATTCTATCTTTCGGGTTTGTCCGTTGAAGACATATGCCAGGTTCTGAATGTGTACAGTGCGACGGTAAAGACCAGGCTGTTCAGAGCTCGTGAACGGATACGTCAATATTTGGCTGAGGAGGCCGGATATGGAGAAAATTGATAAGGACATACAGCAAGCACTCGAATCATCGGTAAGGCAAGTCTCCTTCTTTCGACGGGAGGCAGTCAGAGATAAGATACTTACACAAAATCCAACACACCGACGAAGTATGTTCCTTACGTACGGTAAGCCTTTCGTTGTCGGACTAACCGCTTTTACCGTCATGCTTTCGATGGCCTTGGCAAGTATCGCCTATATGCCGAATCGTCAGAATCCATCGGATTCCGACATCGTCTTGGTTGCTGGAGAACTACCGTTTGCAGCGGTACGTTACGACAGGGAGGCAAAATGATGAAGGAAAAAAATCCTGTCGATAAAAAGCAGTATCCAACGCTATTGATAGCAGTACTGTCTGCTTTACTCGTCTCGATTATCGTGTTTGTCTTTGCCGCCCCTCCGATCATGCATGCGACTATCGAGCGATCGGTTATCCGTAACGAAATCGAAACTGCAGTAATTCAATCATTCCGTCTCATGCGTTACTTCCCCTGGACCTCCGAAGCTCGCAGTGCAGCATACCGTCTGCTTTCGATGAGAGAGCAAAGTTCCTCCACCGTGCTGGTCGGACACGATTTTGTATTTAAAAGTGGAGACCAGTTACCGATACTTCCCGAAAAATACCACAATAAATTACCCATGGCCGTAGAAAAGGTAGCCGGTGCCCAACAAAATAAGCTTTGGCGATACAATCTTCAGGAACGACTCGGGGAAGTCTTTGCATCCTTACGCGATACGGCACAGGCAAAGCGTTATCTCCTGATGGCCTGCCTAGGATTTGAAAAAGAACATGCAGAGTTTCGCGCGTATCAAACGTACATGAAGTTGTTCGATATCTCGCTTTTCTCAGGATTGTTTGATGAAGCCGAATCGTATCTTACGAAGGCTTCGGTTCTTGATGTCGACGGATCTATCGCACGCTCGGAATTAGTCGTACGTCAGGGACTGCTGGCATTTGAACGAGGCGAAACTGCACGCGCTGCGGACCTTTTCCAGAAAACAATTGATATGGTTTCGTACGGAATTGCAGAAATAGAACAGGAGAATGCCGATTCGAACCGTCCTGAAATCACTATTGAAGCCCAAAGCAGCTACCAAAAAGCAAAACACGGTTTTCAGCGGATTGAGGCCATGTCAACGGACAGCACAGATTCTCATATTTACGGAAGTATCACGATGCAAAATCGTCAGCCGGTTGATGTGACTGTTACACTCATCCCCGTTAAGGAAGCTCGAATGGCAATCGGATCGACCGAACATATCCAATACCATTTCCAGACGGTTACCGACGAAACCGGAGCGTTCCATTTTTCTCAAATACCCTTGGATGACTATACCTATGTGTTCTCGTTCAAGCCCGAACAGCTCGTCGGATACGGAGCTTTCTACATCCCCCCACCATTTTCCGTAACCGACCAGCAGATTCTACATCACGATATTTCGATTTACGAGCGGATTGCCATACGAAATCCGTTAGGGAATACGGAGATGACCGAGTCTGGCGAACTGTCTATCGAATGGGATGTAGTACCCGAAGCTGCTTGGTACGATCTTACACTTGTCTGGTTCTTCGGCCCTCCGGAGGCTCCTTTTCGCAATGCTTACAGCGTTCACCTTGCGCGAACCGAATCAAACTATTACTCGACGGATGTTGCACAAGCACTAAGCCAGATTCAAGACCGTTCGTTATCAGGCTTAAACGGCTATTTTTCCTGCAATATCAAGGCATTCGACGCGAAGGGAATGTTATTAACCGATAGCGAAGGACTGTTGTTCGATAACGATGCAAATTATCCGATGTGGCATATCGTCTTTCGTTAGTACGATAAACAAAAAAATCTAATTTTTACTCTTGCAAAACCACATAGTTGCATGCTACATTCCCGACGTACCGGGGAATCGTGAGTGTACGATACCCTCGGCTTTATTCGGTCGCTTACGGGCCCGGTGCGGATCGTGGCGGCTACCTCTCTCTCTTCATGCCTATAATTAGCCACCGCCTTTCGCAAAAGGAAGGGAACTCCATGGCGAAATTCGTTTTTGTGACCGGTGGTGTCGTATCTTCCCTGGGGAAGGGAATCACGGCAGCTTCGCTAGGTTGTCTGCTTAAGAGCCGCAATATCAACGTAACAGTCTTGAAATTCGATCCATACATCAATATGGATCCGGGAACCATGAATCCTTACCAACACGGTGAAGTATTCGTTACCGACGATGGTTCGGAGACCGATCTTGATTTGGGTCATTACGAACGATTTCTGGATATTGCCATCGGACAAGCGAATAATGCAACGGCAGGGAAAATCTATTGGTCGGTTCTTCAAAAAGAACGTCAGGGCGCGTATCTGGGTGGTACTGTGCAAGTGATTCCCCATATCACTAATGAAATAAAGCAACGGCTTCTCTATCTTGCAGAAACCAGCGGTGCGGACATCGTTTTGGTCGAAATCGGAGGGACTGTCGGAGATATCGAGAGTTTGCCGTTTTTGGAAGCAATCCGTCAGATGAAACGGGATCTCGGTCGTCACGATACCGTCTATATCCATGTTACGCTTGTTCCGTATATTGCCGCAGCAGGCGAATTAAAAACCAAACCCACCCAGCATTCGGTTAAGGAATTGCGTGCAATAGGAATCCAGCCCGATTTCATCATCTGTCGATCCGATCGTCCTTTGCCCAACGGAATGAAAGAGAAAATCGCCATGTTTTGCGATGTGGATAAGGAAGCGGTTATTCCAAATCCTGATCTTCCCTCAATCTATGAAGTGCCGTTGTTGTTTGAAAGCGAAAATCTCGATGGATTGGTATTGGAAAAACTCGAGTTTAAAGCAGCTGAACGTTCGATGGAAGACTGGCACCGGATGGTAGAGTACCGCCGTCATCCGTTGAAAAAAGTAAGAATCGCACTTGTCGGGAAATATGTCGGACTCTCAGATGCCTATATCAGCGTAATCGAATCTCTTCATCATGCCGGCGCATTTCATCGGTGTGCAATCGAACTGATAAAGATAGATGCAGAGGATCTCGATTCCTGCAATGTCGATGCACTCAGGCAGAGATTTGACGGGGTAGATGGAATCTTAGTCCCCGGGGGTTTTGGACTGAGGGGAATCGAAGGTAAGATACGTGCTATCCGCTATGCCCGCGAGCAACGCATACCGTTCTTCGGACTCTGTTTGGGTATGCAATGTGCCGTAGCTGAATTTGCCCGGAATGTTGCAGGCCTTCAAGGATCTGCAAGTTCGGAATGGTATGCCGATACCAAACATAAAGTAGTTGATTTAATGAGCGGTCAAAAAGATGTAGATAAGGGAGGGACGATGCGATTAGGCTCGTATCCCTGCGTCATTGCCGACGAATCATCGCTGATGTACGATGCGTACCAAAAAAACCTTATCGAGGAACGGCATCGGCATCGGTATGAATTTAATAACGAGTATCGGTCCCTATTAGCACAATTCGGCATGCGATACACAGGATTATCACCGGATGGAACTTTGGTCGAGGCTGTCGAAATAAGCGCTCATCCTTGGTTTGTCGCCGTTCAATATCATCCAGAATTCAAAAGCAGGCCGAATGCTCCCCATCCGCTGTTTCGTCAATTCATTAAAGCAGCTGTTCAGTATGCCAGTGAAAAACCACCGATTAGTTGAACATCGTGACGGACAGAGTTCATTGTTGACCAGGTGCTTGCACTATCGGCTCGCAACCAAACTTTTACCGTATTGATATAGGGTTTTAAGGAAAATCCATACGATCCGAATATACTGGCTCGAACAGTATGTTCAACTGTTCCGCTTGGAACGGTAAGCTGTGGGTTTGCCCCAAACAGGAATGGAGTTTCGATGTCGATTTCTCCATGGGCCATATAGAACAATCGTCCTCCGATATATCGGCTGGAAAGGTCCGTACGATGTATTTATGCGTCTTCCGGTTCAAATCGGCGAAACGGTGATAAACCTTGCCGAAGGATTGAGCGATGTTCCCGAAGCAGTGATAAACCAGATTGCCCTGACCGGACACTATCGGATGAACGACACCCTGTCCGTTGGAGCTTACCTGTACTGGACGTTCACGAACAATTATCGTAACCAGCAGGGCGTAACGAATGAAAACCTCGAATGTACGTTGAGTGTTCAGATAGACCCAATTGCAGCAAGTAAGGCGATGAAGCGCTGAAAAATGTTGTTTTTTTACACTCGATTCTCTTTGATGCTTGACGCCGGGATAGCCGTGTGAGTATGTTTGTCAAGACTGCCGGGGTGGTGGTCCGATTGCACGAACATTATGAATCCGGATCTCAACCGTACGGCATATATCATAAATCGATGAGGAATTGTCATGAGCAAGAAAGAACCGAGGCATGCAAAAACAGAGGATGTAGTCCAACAGGAACAAGTCGAAATCAAAACCGAACCCAATGGTCTCGATAATGTTGAGCAAAAATCCGATGGCCAATCGCAAGTGCTCTCTTCTCAAGATGAGAATACGGCCCGTTTAGAAGCCGAGGTAAATCGTTTGACGGAAGAACTAGAGAAGCAAAAAGACCAGTTCATGAGAAAACTGGCCGATATGGATAATTACCGAAAGCGTTTGGTTCGAGAAAAAGAGACGGCGGTCCTGTTTGCCAACGAGAAATTGATTAACGATCTAATTCCCATTCTCGATGATTTCGATCGTGCTATCGATGCAGCCCAAACTACTACCGATGTGGCAAGCTATGTTGAAGGCATCAAGTTGATTCAAGCCCAACTATTGGGTATGTTGGATAAGAATTGGGGATTGAAGGTGATGGAATCGACGGTTGGAAAGGAATTTTCACCCCATGATCATGAAGCGTGCATGATGGAACAAAGTGAACAATACCAGCACGACACCGTCCTTGCCGAATTGCAGAAGGGATATTATCTTCATGATAGGGTTTTAAGGACCGCCAAGGTCAAGGTGGGAAAACCCATATAACATCGTTACTGATTGCTCTTCATGGGGTCCGAAAAACTCAATGCGGGGCGTTTTGATTGATACAGCATGCGCAGTTTGATTCAAGGAGACTAGATATGGCAAGGATAATTGGAATCGACTTGGGAACGACGAACTCCTGTGTGTCGGTAATGGAAAACGGAGAACCGTTCGTCATCCCCAATTCTGAAGGACAAAGAACGACCCCTTCAATCGTTGGATTTACCGCAAAAGGTGAGCGGCTGGTAGGTCAGCCGGCTAAGAACCAAATCATCACTAACCCGGAAAATACCGTTTACTCGGTGAAGCGGTTCATGGGCAGACGGTTTTCTGAAGTTCCCAACGAAGTAGCAAGGGTTTCATATAAGGTAAATTCGGGTCCGTCGGACGAGGTAAGAATCTCGATTCGCGGAAAAGAACATACTCCTCAGGAGATTTCCGCAGCGATTCTTCAAAAGATGAAGAAAACGGCGGAAGACTATCTCGGAGAATCTATCGTAGAAGCGGTTATCACCGTTCCGGCATACTTCAACGATGCACAGCGCCAGGCAACCAAAGACGCCGGTAAGATTGCGGGACTTGAGGTAAAGCGTATCGTCAACGAACCTACTGCGGCAGCTCTCGCTTACGGATTTGGTAAAGACACCTCAAAAGAAGAGAAAATCGCCGTCTACGACCTCGGTGGCGGAACGTTCGATATCTCGATTCTTGAATTAGGTGACGGAGTTTTCGAAGTTAAGTCGACCAACGGCGATACACATCTTGGCGGTGATGATTTTGATCAAAGAATTATCGATTGGCTGGCAGACAGCTTCAAGAAAGAAACCGGAATCGACCTGAGCAAGGATAGCATGGCGATGCAACGCCTTAAGGAAGCTGCGGAGAAGGCAAAGATAGAACTTTCCAGTACGTTGGATACTTCGATTAATCTTCCCTATATCACCGCCGACGCGTCAGGTCCGAAGCACTTGCAGATGAATCTGTCGAGAGCTCGTTTTGAGAAAATGGTCGAAGACCTGATCGAACGCAGTAGAAAACCTTGCTTGAACGCGCTTAAGGATGCTGGGCTCTCTCCGAAAGATATCGATGAGGTTATTCTCGTCGGAGGTAGTACCCGAATCCCTGCTGTCCAGGCCATCGTAAAAGAAATTTTCCAAAAAGAACCCCACAAGGGCGTCAATCCTGACGAAGTTGTTGCGATGGGGGCCTCGATTCAGGGTGGAATTCTCGGCGGAGATGTAAAGGATGTTTTATTGCTCGATGTTACTCCTCTTTCGCTCGGTATCGAGACTTTGGGTGGCATCTGCACGAAACTGATTGAGCGCAATACTACAATTCCGACCCGTAAGAGCCAGATTTTCTCAACCGCTGCCGATGGGCAGACTGCGGTCTCCATTCATGTCTTGCAAGGCGAGCGCGAAATGGCGAGCCAAAACAGAACGCTCGGTAAATTTGATCTCGTAGGTATTCCGCCTGCACCGCGTGGAGTTCCACAGATCGAAGTAACCTTTGACATCGATGCCAACGGCATCGTGCATGTCAGTGCGAAAGATCTCGGAACCGGAAAAGAGCAGAAAATCCGCATCGAATCCTCTTCAGGCATATCAGAAAAAGACATCGAAAAGATGGTGAAAGAGGCCGAGTTACACGCGGAAGAAGATAAGCGCGAGCGAGAAAAGATTGAAGTTAGAAACGAGGCAGACAGCATGCTCTATACGACCGAAAAGTCGTTGAAGGAATATGGAGATAAGATTTCTTCGGACGACAAGGCCAAGATCGAGCAGGCAATGCAGGATCTGAAGCATGTGATGACCGACGGAACTCCAGCGGAAATCAAGGCGAAGACGGAAGCTCTTCAACAGGCTGCCTATAAGCTTGCCGAAGAAGTCTATAAATCTACTGCATCGCAACAGCAGTCGGGTGGACCGACGGATCAAGCTGGTGGAACCGGTGCGAAAAAGGATGATGGAGTCGAGGATGCCGACTACGAGGTAGTCGACTAACATCTATCATCTGAAGGAAGTGTCGTACCGTGGCGAAACGGGATTATTACGAAGTCCTAGGGGTCCCGAAAGGGGCCTCTTTGGACGAAATTAAAAAGGCGTACCGCAAACTGGCAGTGGCAAATCACCCGGACAAGAATCCAGGTGATAAGGCTGCCGAAGAGCGTTTTAAGGAAGCTAGCGAAGCATATGAAGTCTTAAGCGACGATCAAAAGCGTCAGGCTTATGACCAATACGGCTTTGCCGGTGTAGATGCCAACGGATACCAAAACTATCAAAATGTCTACCGCGATTTCGGCGATTTGTTCGGCGGCGGTGGTTTTTCCGATATCTTCGAGTCTTTCTTCGGCGGTGGCATGCGCTCCTCACGTGGAGGTGGGCAACGCGGACCTTCAACCGGTTCCAGCCTGCGCTACGATGTAGACATCGATTTTAAGGAAGCGGTTTTTGGTACGAAAGTTGAAATCGCTTATACTCATCAAATCCATTGTTCGACATGCAGCGGATCGGGAGTTCAAAGCGGGTCGGGCCG
>JAAYDK010000131.1 GCA_012729295.1 Spirochaetales bacterium
ATAATCGGAAGCATCACATACGCTTTAAATTGGAAAAAACTGTCTACAATCGATTGCAAAGCCTCCATGGAATGTCTCCTTGGGATGTATTTGAACTCAGTATAGAATTGACGCTAGAAAATCACAATCTACAGTTTTCCGATTGTTTCAAGATACCGAACCGATTCTTCGATTGCATGAAACGAGGAGTATCGCGGCACGTATTCCAATAATCGTGTTGCTTTTTCAATCGAGGCGCAGGGACTGTGGTGGATATGGTCCCACGTGGCCGCAGCGTCTTCTTTAGAAACTTTCTCGCTGAATCGTTGCCAGGGTTCGAATTCGAGGTCCGGTTGATGACCAAACCACCGGTATGCTGCCTGAGCGTACCCGTTCAGGGTAATCGCTTGAGGCGATACTGCGATGAATTGTTCGCCTACGGCAGCCGACCAGTGATGCATCGCGTTGATAAAAACTGATGCAACATCATCGGCATGCACATGATGTACTGTCTCTAAGCCATTATTTGGGAGTAGCAATGGTTTCCCTGCTTTAATCGTCTTCCATATCTCGAGATTAAAATTTCCTTGTGGATTTAGCGGAACCCAGCCTTTTCCAACTATATGTCCGGGATGAACGATAGTTACCGGAAGTCGATGCTGTCTGGCTTCTTTAAGAAGAAAGTCGGTCATCTCGGCTTTTTGTATGCCATACGAGCCGAACGGATTGCGCATATGCTCTTCTTTAAACGGTACGACCTCGGATATCCCGTTGATCCATATCGTTCCGCATACGAGAAGTTGCGACACCTTGTCTTTCAATGCTGCTGCAAGTTGGACGGCACTGTTCAGGGTAAAGCAAATCAGATCGATGACAACATCTGAGCCAAAAGATGCAATTGTTAATCCGAATGTACCTGACTTTTCTTGTGCTTCGCGGTCGACGGATACCGACCGGACAGACTGCCATGCAACGTCGCTGCTGTAGGGCTTGGAGTTTCCACGGCTGAGTACAACGACTTCGTGACCGGCCCTTACGAGGCGGGGAACGAGATACGAACCAATATGACCTGTTCCCCCAATTACAACGATCTTCATCGCAGTGTACTCCTTTCGTTCAGATTAGCATCTCCATGATACTTTCCTGCGTAGCTTGTTTAGCAGGAACATCTCCGACGATTCTGCCTCTGTTCATAACGTAGATGCGATCGCATACGCCTAATATTTCGGGTAATTCGGATGATATGAACAGAATCCCCTTACCTTGGGAGGCAAGGTTGTTGACGATGTTGTACACATCATATTTTGCCCCGACATCAATTCCTCGAGTGGGTTCGTCCAGGATATATACATCCGAATCGCAATACAGCCATTTGGCCAGAACTACTTTCTGCTGATTTCCACCGCTTAGATTCAACGTTGCTTGAGCGATAGTCGGGCATTTTATCTTGAATTCTTCAACAGCTTTTTCAGCAACCTTTACTTCTTTGTTGAGATCGATTACCGAATGGTTTGAAACTGCTTCGAGATTTGCCAGCGTAATGTTATCCTTGACGCTGTTAATCATAACCAGACCCAAACCTTTACGGTCCTCGGAGATATAAGCGAGTCCGTCTCCTATCGCCGATTTGACTGTTTTCGTATTTATTTTCTTTCCCCTGATATATGCGTCGCCAGTGATGTTGTTGCCATAACTTTGCCCGAACAGACTCATGGCAAATTCGGTTCGACCCGCTCCCATAAGACCGGCAAGACCGACTACTTCGCCTTCGCGAATATGGATGCTGATATTATCTGAAGATTTTTTTCCAGGAATAAGCGGATTTTCGACATTCCAATTTTTCACTTCGAATAGCACTTCGCCGGTTGATGTAGATCTTGGCGGGAATCGATTTGTCAGCTCTCTTCCAACCATCGCTTTGATGATGCGTGCTTCGGTAATGGTGTCTTTACTTCTCTCCAAACGATCGACGGTTTTTCCATCACGCAAAATAGTAATCGTTTCGGCTATGGCAATCACTTCGTTAAGTTTGTGAGAGATAAGAACGCTGGTTATGCCCGATTTTTGTAATTTCCGGAGCAATTCTAGCAGATTTTTACTTTCGATTTCGTTAAGTGCGGCGGTAGGTTCGTCTAGGATCAGTAATGTGATATTTTTTGATAAAGCTTTGGCAATCTCAACAAGCTGTTTTTGTCCGACACCAAGATCTTTGACGAGGATGTTCACATCGATATCGAGACCAACCGAACGAGTCAGTTCCTGAGCGCGTTTTCTTGTCAACTGCCAGTTCATGACTCCCTTGTTGGCCTGCTCGTTTCCTAAAAAGATGTTTTCAGCGGCCGAAAGCAACGGAGTAAGTGCGAATTCCTGATGGATGATCGCGATTCCACGTTCTTCGCTTTGTTTAATCGACTTAACTTGATAATCAGCACCTTTAAAGGTGATACTGCCTTCATACTCGCCGAATGGATAGACGCCACTGAGGATATTCATGAGCGTTGATTTTCCAGCGCCGTTCTCGCCGACGATTGCATGGATTTCACCTTCTTTCACTTTAAGGGAAACGTCATCAAGCGCCAAAACGCCTGGGAACCGTTTGTAGATATGGTTCATTTCCAGCAAATATGTCTCACTCAATTGAATATCCTCCCAACGCGCATAGAGCGCAAAAGCAATCTTGAAACGGTTCCAGGACAGATGCCCTGGAACCGTAGTCTAGATATAGCGGTTACTTCAGGTCTGCTTCAGTATACAGGCCTCTGTCGATAACGATCTGCCAGTTGTCTTTGTCAACGGCAACGGGTTCGTACATGACTGCAGGAACATCGAAGACATCGTTAAAGTACATTTTGTCTGGCTTCAATGCTACGCCTTTTTCAAATGCATCAATGATTTCAAAGGTTTTTTCGGCTAACACTTTTGCATCGAGGAATACCGACATAGTCTGTTTCCCTTCGATAATCGATTTGATTGCAGTAAGCTCGCAGTCTTGTCCGGTAACGACGGGGAACGGCCTGCCGGCTGTTCCGTATCCCATCGAAGTCAATGCGGAAATGACGCCAAGAGAGACACAGTCTGCAGCACCAAGGACGGCATGAACGATATCGTTGGTGTAATAGGCGCTCAAGAGGTTGTCCATTCTTGCCATAGCTTTTGCAGTGTCCCAAGCCAATGTGGCTGTTACGCCAAACTCGAGCTGACCGCTGCGAACTACGAGACTCCCTGCATCGAGATACTTCTTCAACACGCTCATAGCACCGTTGTAGAAGATTTGAGAATTGGGATCGTCGGGACTACCGGATACGATTTCCATATTGAACGGACCTTTCTTCCCGGCATCCAAACCTAATGCTCTTTCGATGTACTCACCCTGCATCTGACCGAGCCTGTATAAGTCGAACGTCACATAATAGTCGACGGCCTTTGTGTTCATAATCAGACGGTCGTTTGCAATTACTACGACACCGGCAGCTTTGGCTTTTTCAACAGCGTCCGAAATCGAATAGGAGTCGACAGCTGCGATTACTAAGTATTTAGTTCCCAGCGTGACTGCGTTTTCAATCTGGTAAACCTGTCGTTCGATGATGTCTTCAGCGTATTCCAGACGAGTCTCAAAACCTTTCTCCTTGAAAAGCTTTACCAGTTCATCACCTTGGAACAACCAGATCGGCTGTTCTTTCGTCGGCATCAGGAACGTTACCATCGGTTTCTTAGTGGCCTGTTCTTGTTGTGCACCGGCAAACAAAGGAACCATGAGAACTACCAATAGAAGCAGAATGACTAATTTCTTCATACATGTCCTCCTTTAGGGCATTTCTTTTATATTGGAAGAGCGAAGATCGCTCTCGCAAACCAATTATCTTCTCTTTTTCATCAACATATCGATGGCGACAGCCAGCAAGATAACCAAACCTTTGATTGCCTGCTGGATATCGACGGATATACCGACGATGGACATACCATTGTTCATGACACCCATGATAAGCGTCCCGATTACAGCTCCCGCAATGGTTCCAGAGCCACCGGTAACCGACGCTCCGCCAATAAAACAGGCAGCGATAGCATCGAGTTCGAATCCGTTTCCGGCTCGCGGAGTTCCTGCGTTAAGTCGTGCTGCAAACACAATACCGGCAACTGCAGCAAGGATACTTACGTTAATATTTGTCAGGAAAATCATTCCCTTCGTGTTGATACCTGATAATCTCGCAGCCGCTTCGTTTCCACCGATGGCGTAGACTCTTCGGCCTAGCACCGTATTAGTAGTAACAAACGTATAGAAGACAATGAGGAACACCAGCAGTACCAATAGATAGGGGATACCGTTATAGGCAGCGAGGAAGTAGATGAGGAGCAATACTCCAAGGCACATGAGTGCCGTTTTCGTGATGAAAAACCACAGCGGTACAACTTGTAAACCTGATTTTTGGTTTGAGTTTCTGCTTCGTAATTCTTTTAGTATAATAAATAGGCAAATGAGTATACCAATGAGGACGGCGGTCATATTAAGAGATACCCCGCCAAAAAAATCGGGGATGAAATTCGTACTGATCGCTCTAAAGGTTGAGTTGAACGGACCGATCGACTTACCTCTTAATAATGCAATGGTCAAACCGCGGAATACCAGTGTACCCGACAGTGTCGTGATAAATGCAGGGATTCCGACATAAGCAGTCCACATACCGTGCCAAGCTCCGATAGCTGCTCCGACAGCAAGACAGATTATGAGCGTGATAACAAAAGGGAC
>JAAYDK010000132.1 GCA_012729295.1 Spirochaetales bacterium
ATAGACCAAGCATAAAAAGTTCAATACATTCCAGTGAAAATAAGGTTGCATAATGTGATATATTACCTTTAATATGTATGTATATTGATATGATGCTTTAATTATTGTAACATCGTTCACATTAAAAGGGGTTTTCCCATGAATCGTGAAATGGTCAACCGAATCACCAGATACTACCGGATACTTAATCGCATGAGGTCTTTAAGAATGGAGACGGTGTTTGCAAAAAACCTGGCTGATACTGCCGGTGTTTCTGCTGCGATCGTCCGCAAAGATTTTTCCGTATTGAACATTTACGGGCAAAAAAAAGGCGGGTATCAAATACCCGACCTGATGGAACGCATAGGAACCATACTTGGTAAAACCGATAAATTAGAACACATCATCATCGTCGGTTGCGGAAGAATCGGTAAGGCTTTGATGCATTACAACGGATTCGAGCAAGACGGTATAAAGATTATTGCAGGGTTCGATTCTGATCCAACCGTTTATAACGACACCACCCACCCGGTTCCGGTGTACCCTCTTAATCGTATTGATGAAATCGTGAAAGGATCCGAGGTAAAAGTCGCAATCATCACGGTTCCCGACTCGGCCTCGGCGGATATCTTTCAACGACTGCTTGCAGCCGGGATTACCGGTGTGCTGAACTTCAGCCCGATTACATTAAAACCGATGATAAAGGACGACGGTACTGCCATTATCGTCCACAACGTAAATATTGCATTAGAGCTCGAGCAAATTTTTTACGAAATGCGCTATCCCAAGGTTTAGGCAACGCAAGCATCGCAGCCCTTAATTGCATGCTTTCAGAACAATATATACCGGCAGGTGATCAGAAAACCCTGTCCGTCTGCGTTCATCCCAGACATACGGGATTCCAGACGGATCACAGATCTGCTTGTTCGCCTTGACGTGGCCACAATCAAAATCCCAGCCTTTTCCGTCAAAGCATTCTGAAGACGCGAGAATCTGGTCGAAGCTCTCCCACACGCCTTTGTACCAATAGGATCCTGTAGCTTCGGCATCGGTGAATTGCTGTGGATCGAGCCACCACGAATACCATTGACCACGAACCGGCGGTGCTCCGGTAATCAATATTGAGCCCTGTCGTTCATACAAGGGGGCATGGGAATCGGTTGCGGGAACCAATGCCGTAGGAAATTCTGATTTCCATCGATAATAGGCATCTGCACTTTCGTTAAAGTCACCTGCAACCAGTATTGGAGACTGACTATTGTACTTCAATCTCTGCTCGATCGCATCCTTGAGCGCAGCCATGGTGAGAATTCTAAGCGGTTCGGTTACTTTTTCCCCCTCTCGCTGCGACTTTGCATGGAGGGCGAACAAACAGATTGGCTCTACAGGTGTTTCTATTTCAACCTCTAATATGGAGCGAAGACCGTCAATCCCATGGACAACCGCATGCTGGATCGGATATCGGCTGACAATGCCGACCTGAATGGCAGATTCGGCATCCGAGGTGGTAGCTAGCCAACGCAATCCGTAGGCAGACAGATGCCGTTCTACTAATGCTTGCATCACTCGTTCATGTTCGATTTCCTGCAATACGACGATATCGGGTACATATGTCTGACCTTGGACAATTGCCTGCGAAATGAGTTCCAACCTGCGTCCGTACGAGCCGACCGTCCATCCTGCCTCTGGAGTATATTCCGGATATTCGGTTCCGTCGGTAACGGTATCGAATAAGTTGCACACGTTATAGGTCATGACGGTGAGTATACCGTCAGACACTCGTTGGTCTTCCAGCGAACACGAACATGCCGTTACTGCAGTGCATAGGACGATTACACTTACTATCCATGCGATACACTTACGCTGACACCTCATAGTCAATCTATCGCGAGAACCCCTTAAATGATGCGAATCAATCGTATTACACCGATTGTTTTTTCAATTGATAGGAAAAGTAAAGTACGGCCAGCGTGTCGTCTCCGTCGATTTGCGATCGAGGCATCGCCTGACTTTCCATTACACCGGCATGAAGATAACGCAATCGGGAAGATTTGAAGGTAAGAGAGCGCACCATCGGATAGCAAATCGACCATACCCGCGACCATTCTTTTGAAGTGAAGGCTCTAGCCAATCCGTCATACTGCTCGTCGATTTCGGCAACATCACGGGCTTCTTCGAGAAATTCAATCATAAACTCGTTGTTGCCTAGATTCTTTTGTTCAAACAGCTCTGACAACGAAGGCCTAAATTTCAAGAAATGAGCGAGTACTGCATAATGTGTCTGCCTGAATGTAACGCTCATACCTTTTTTAGCAGGGATGAATAATTCGCTGAAAAACGATCCTTCGGTATCCATGATATTGCGAGCTATCAGGAAATTCAGTTCTTCCATCGTGTTGACCGCCTGGTCGCTTAAATCAGCGACGCGCGTAAGATAACGGGCATTTCTTGTCACGCGCGCAAGTGATTTCGCTGCTGTCGAACGGACCATAATAGTACCGTGTTCCAATAGGTAGGCAAGCGCGCGTTCCGCTTTTTCGTTATGGATGAGAGCTCCCAGTGCGAATATCGAGTCGATTTGGGTATAGGAATCGGTATCGAAGGCATCTTTGATCAAATCGTCGACCAATTCCGGACGAGGCCGGTCATATAATCCTCTGATTACCTCTACCTTATCGTCTGAAAACGGGGAAGCAAGCGTATTGCGGATTTCACTGGTTGCCACCCCGGTGAGATTAGCACCGAGGCTGAGCAATAGTGTCTTTCGCTTGACCGGATCGGTAACCCGTTCCAATTTGTCGATATCCATGAAAGCGCGCAATCCATGTAACGAAAAAAGAATCTGCGCAGCTCCACGATTCGTCATGCTTCCCTTTTCCTTTAATCGAACCGCGAGTACATTTCCGACTACCGCAAGTATCAGCGCCGATGAAAAGGTATAGAAATACGTATTACCAAGATGAACCGAACCCACATGAAACGAATGCGGGATGTGCTGTCCCACCGTTGCCAGTGCTCCTCCGGCAAGTCCTGCAACGAAGGCAATCAGCGCGACGACGAAATTTACCATCGAATTAAATGCGACACCTTCATTATCGGGAATCACCGAAGCAGTCAATCGTCTGATGAGAATATTCACCACTCCTAGGAAAAAATTCAGCAATGCTCCAAAAATCAAGATGACGAACTTTGGAGAGTCGGCGGGTAGGATCATCCAGATAAATATAAACAAAACCAGTATGCTGCTGTTCCAGATAATTAGAGGTCTGGAACCCATTCGGTCGCCGAAAAATTTGCAAAATCGTCCGGAAAGCACGACGGCGGCACCTGAAGCAACAGAAAACAGGAATACCATGCTAGGAGAAAATGCCGCAACCTTGCTGAGAAACGGAACCGTCATGCCCATCACGACTGTTACGGCCGTAAAAATCCAAAAAAGAATCAACCTGATTCTGATTTCGGCCTTGGCAATGGATTCTTTGAATAATACGCCGAGCGTTCGTCCCTTGCGGTATTCGATTACGGATCGGCTCGGTATCCTGCCTAGGTACACTGCAGCAATGGTGTTTGAGACGACTCCGATCATCTGCATGCCGACGAAGGTTCCGATCGTGGCAAAACGTTTGATAGAGGTCACGAGGAAGGTGATGAATTTTGCTGCGATGGTCGATCCTTGGAAGATCATGTTCACCGTACTAAGTACTTTCCCGCGGTTTTTGCTGGTCGATAACATTTTTACCGTATAGTCATACAACACTACCCCGGCTAATCGGGCACAGCTGAACAGCGTATAAACAACTAACAGAAGTGCGACAGCGCTGTTTCCTTCCAGAAACAATAACGGGATATATCCGAGCGACACCAAACCTCTGATTAGCCATACGAGACTCTGAACCTTCGAAGTATTGCGACCGCTCAGCAGTCTGGGCATGACCGGCAGCAACACTCCGACGATATACATGGCAGAAGCGATGTACCCTAGGGCAAGGTTTCCCGCACCGAATCGGACAGCGAGGATATATACGATGGTATCGCCCAGCATGCTGAATCCGATTCCGTTATATATCTCAGATTGGTAGAGAGCTTTTAATCCGGCGCTTTTTTCAGACTCGGAGAGGTAGCGTGTCCGCTCCATGACGCATGATCCCTTCGGACAGTCTAGACTGCCGCTGACGAGATTTACAAGTCAGATTGTTTTGTTAAGATTTTGCTAATCAATCCGTATGTCTTGGCTTCTTCTGCATCGAGCCAATGATCGCGATCGGTATCGGATGCGACAATATCCAGACTCTGGCCTGTCTGCCTGCTGATAATATCGTTCAATTTCGATCTCAGCCGTTCAAGCTGTTTCGTGTAGATTTCAATATCGGTCGCAACGCCTTCCATCTTACTCATCGGCTGGTGAATCAGATAGTTGGAATTGGGCAATCCGAATCGTCGTTCTGCCGGAACTGCCAGCAATATCAATGCGGCAGCACTGGCAACCAATCCCATACCGATAATGTTTACCTTGCACCTGATGAATCGGATCATATCGAATATTGCGAATCCGGCTTCGACATCTCCACCCGGCGAGTTGATAAATAATGTAATCGGCTCGTCGTTTTCGGCATCTAGAATCAACAGCTGCTTTACGATTTTCTCTGCCAATTCCTTATCGATTTCTCCTGACAACAGTACCGACCTTGTCTTCAACAGCTTATCGGACATCGGGTCGAGTGCAGTCTCTTTTCGTTCTTGTTCAGCCATGGGTATCTCCAATACAATTGTCGATCTAGATTCATATAGCGTCTGACAGTATACGGAACAAACGAAAAATTGACTAGTACAGAATCAAATTACCGCATGCGTTACGTTTACTATGTCTGACTTTTTCCCTATACTCATTCATATGAAATGTGC
>JAAYDK010000133.1 GCA_012729295.1 Spirochaetales bacterium
TACTGGAATTCCAGGTTCGGGACAGCATTGCAAAAAGCTGGGTATGGGATATGGAGGCGAGTATCCAAAACCGTGTACTTCACGGATACTTCCAATCGGATGCCGGCTTGATTACGTATCGGTTTACCAATCTGAAGCCTGGTTCGTCGGTACTGACGGTGAGCGCTCCTCATTACCGATCGGTTGAAGTACCGGTAGATCTCAAGCGGGGAACGAACCGGCTCATTGATCCGATTGAGTTGACAGCGCTCGACATTCCTGAACTGGCTGATTTTTATGCCTTCGAAAAAGCTACTGCCGAAGGCTGGGATATCACGCTGCGCCCGATTACTTCGGATTTGATGGCAGTCATGATGCATCCCGTGCTCGATATCTGGGTAGGAGCCCGTGTATACGATTGGAATCCTGCACTAAATCAGACAGCCGAAGAGTTGGCAAAGCGCCCGGTAGTATATCTCGGTCCGCTCGAATGGAGATGGGATTCGATTCCCGAAAGCCAGTTCCGTTATACCGCTACACTGCCTTTCTCAAAACTACGCAACCAGACGGGCAGCAGCTACGTGTTCGAATACCTGATTCTCGTACCGGACCCAGACAAGATAGATTCTGCAGAATACGAAAAGATAATTAAAACAATCGAAAGTCTCGATCATGATCAGATAGATGATTATATCGAAACATTACGTGGGTCCGTATCGCTTCATACGGATATCTCGTGGAATGTGGGGAGGAGCAAATGATACGAACTATCGGTCTTTCAAAGCGTTTTGGAAGACAACAGGCTGTCGACAATCTTTCTCTCACCATAGACCGCGGAGAGATATATGGATTTTTAGGTCCTAACGGAGCGGGAAAAACCACGACGATCAGAATGCTCCTCGGTCTGACGACGCCAGATTCGGGTCAGATTCTTATCGACGGCGAACCAGTGTCTACTACTGGTACTTCGTATCGCAGGCGTATTGGAGTCGTCCCGGAAAAGCATCCGTCCGGTATGTGGAATTGGATGACCTCAACTGAATATTTACAGTTGTTCTGCAATCTGTTCGATGTCGAAGACTCTGCTGAGAAAATCAATGCCGCGTTCGAGCGTCTGCAGTTGTCCGAACACCGAAACAAGCTGATTCGTCAATTTTCGCGAGGGATGATGCAGAAACTCAGCTTTGCCCGTGCGATGATTCACAACCCCGACATCCTGTTGCTCGACGAACCGATATCGGGACTCGATCCATACGGAATCCACCAAATACGTGACATCATCCTAGAAGAGCACAAAAAGGGAAAAACCATCATCATTTCATCGCATCTACTGACCGAAATCGAAAAATTCTGCACAAGAATCGGCATCATCTACAAAGGACAGCTTGTTTCGGAAAATGCTACGAAAACAGTCATAGACTCTTTGATTCCGAACAGAATTTTCAGAATCGACGTGGAACATGCCTGCCAAGAGCTTACCGAAAAACTAGCAAATCTAACATTTGTCCAGGAAGTCTCGTTGTCGGGTAATTCGGTAATGGTGACCGTAGGCAAAGACAGCGACTACCGTAAAGAGCTGTCGAAGTTTTTCTTCGAAGAGGGAATGCCTCCTTTGCTGATTCAGGAACAGGCGCATTCCTTGGAAGATGCGTTTCTCTCACTTACATCGCTTTCGAAGGAGGCCGACAAATGAAAGGTTTTCACGGAACAAAAGTGTTGACCCGTCTTCATCTAAAGGAGATGTTTTTAACGCCGGCTTTCTTTATCGCTGCAGCAATCAGTACGGTATTCGGGTATCTTCCGGTCAGAGGATTTGTAAATTCGATCGGATCTCAGGGATTCAACCCGTCTCTGTCACCGATGTTCGCCAACATTACCGCTTCGCTGGAGAGTCTGTTCAGCGAGGTTTTGGTCGATACGTTGTTCGCGCAAGGACCGTTTTTGTTTGCCTTATACTGCGCATACATCCCCATGCTGCTCTATATCTGTGCATCGTCGATTATTACCTACCATTTTCAACGCGATGTCGGAGCAATCGAACTCGTGCGATTCGGACCGGTTCGCTCCCGTACCTATCTGCTCTCTCTTTTTCTCAAGGATCTTGTTTCGATTATCGTCTACATCGCATATCTAACGATTACGTTTTTCATCATATCCCGACTTAATAACCTGCTGCTCGGGCCGGCATTCATCCAGTCGGTGTGCGTATTGGCCGTCGTCTCGGTGCTTATCTGTGCATATGCCCGACTGGCCGCTTCTGCAACGTCGAGCGGAATCGGATCTTTATCGCTTTTTTTAATCGTCATGATTTCGTTTGCAATCGTGCATGTCGGTTCTTATACGGTAATCCACGATTACATCAGGAATGTATCGACAATCCTTTCTTGGATCGTACGGTGGTTCAGTCCGTTCTATTTCGTTACATCGGTACAGACGGGTTTGGAAATTCAATCGTTCTGGATGGTAGTCGCAGGGATCCTCGGAATTCTGGTAGTCACCGCACTCGTCGGATTTGTCGCAATCTGGACAGAACGCCATAAGGAAACACGCACATGAAACGGTTGACCATCATACTTTTAGCAATGCTCTGTAGTTTCAGCCTGTTCGGTGAAGTTCCCGTCAGATCGGAAGAGCTACTCTATTCGATAGCGGCGTTTAGCGGAAAAGATTATGCGCTGACCTTTGCCAAAGAAGATGCCACTACCATCTATTTGTACGCAAACGCCGATAATTTTTTAAGCATGAAGAAAAATTTCATCTATTACTGGCCGATTACCGGCCTCTGGATGATCGACGATTCGGTACTGGACGTTACGTTCGACGGAGTTATGCAAGTAGTTGATTCGAAAGGCAACGTACAGCAATTCGAAGAGGTGGAATATACCTTTTTCAACATGCGCGGCACCTACGATAACAACTGGCATGTAAAGACCGGCCAGGAAGCAATCGACGAATGGAATTCGTACGTGCAGTCATATCTGGATTATCAGGAAGCAACCGCTGCCTATAACAGGGAATATTCGGCATATCAGGAACAGACTACGGCCTTGTTTTACGAAATATTGGCCGTGCGCGAGCAAGGTGGGGATACCGAAGCTCTTTTGCAACAGCTTTCGACGCTGATTCCTCCTGTCGAACCCGCGATGCCCAGTGTTTACACCGTACCGCCTGCAAGAATCCAATACGGTTACCGCATCAATCTAGGAGCAGGTGAATATCGGTTACGCTTTATCGACAAAGACGGCCGGGTAATGCAGGATTCTGAAAAGACCATCGTATCGGTGGAATCAAGAAGGTCCGATTCAATCGGTTACGAAATATTTCCTGCAGACCGCTGGACAATGCCCTCAGAATCGTTCGCGCCCTCTTCGGTACTGTACGTCGACGGAACTTCGGACATGTATGTGCGTCCGTTCTACCAAGACGAATTCCTTGATCTGCAGTACAACAAGATGATCGACAACCAATCTTCCGGAAATCCGAATCTGTACCGTTGGGTCCGCATCCAGCAAGTCCCGAACAGCAGTGTAGAAATAACTACATCAAAAGGTGTGCAAGTAGTTAACGAGCAGCCTTTTATGGTAGAGCAGTCGAAGAGTACTACGCTGGGATATTCGATCGTTCCCTATGATGCACAGGGGGTTCATGCGGGAAAGAGTCCGAGTATTGTTGCGCTACATATCCCGCTCAGTACCGACGATAAGGAAATCTCCCTTTCGCTTGCAGGGGTTGAAGATTCAATCAAGGGCTCTTCAAAGCGAATAATCCGCGTGATTACGGGAATCAAGGGCGAGTTGATTACCGTCTTGCTAATCGTTATTCCTTTGATTGTTACGTTTATTGTCAGAACGGTACGCAAGAGACGACTTGCATCCGTACTAGTCGAAGTATCATAGAAGAGCGCTCATCAAGGACTTTCCGCCGTAAATTGCAACATCACCACAAATCGCTCATTACGGCGGAAAGCCTCATGATGGGCGATTTCTACATTCTCTACCAACAATTGTTACCACACTCTTAACTCCATTGCAACTCTTTTTATTATAATGTTTTATATATATTCTTAAGACGATAATCATATCACCTTTTACACATAGGGAGTGTAGTACATGCTTGCTTCGTCACAAGATGTGCGGCATCTACACGAATCGCTGGTGTAAAGTTTTTCCCATATGCTTTATACTGTTTTCCAGGAGCACACGCATGAAAGAAATTGACGAACTGAAAGCGATAGCCGTACTTATCGACGCCGATAACGTATCGGATACCCATATCAAGGCAATACTGGACGAAATCTCGAGTCACGGACGTATCATAACCAAACGAGCTTACGGCAATTGGGCAGGTAAGAATATCTCGCGCTGGAAGACAGCCTTTAACGAGTACTCTATCCAGCCGATTCTCCAGATAGCGTACACGACCGGAAAAAATTCGACCGATGCTGCGATGAACATCGATGCGATGGATTTGTTGTACACCAAGAAGTATGATGCATTCGTGCTCGTTTCTAGCGATAGCGATTTTACCAGGCTTGCACTGCGCATCCGCGACGAAGGAGTCTACGTCATCGGTGTCGGTGAGATGAAAACCCCGGTCTCGCTACGCAATGCTTGCGACAGTTTTATCTTTATCGAAAACCTTAATCAGGAAATCAAGGTGGCGAAGGTAAAGGATATCGTCTCGCCTGTAAAATCATTTGTTGAACAGAAACCGGCTAAAACCGGTACAAAAGCGAAAAAGAAAGAAGAAAGTACAAGCCCGGCCGAGGATCTGAAAGAGGTGTTCCGTCTGCTCTATATTGCCAACGACAAGTATATGGATGAAGACGGATGGACCAACCTCGCACCTGCCGGTGATTTTCTTAAGCGCTCGAAACCCGACTTCGATCCTCGCTCGTACGGGGTAAAGAACCTTGTAGATTTTCTTGCAAAATTCCCCGACATCTTCGAAGTTCGCAAAGAGCCGGGGAAGGGTCGCGCCACAATCGTCGCATTTCGGGTGAAGAGCGGAAATTAATACCTTACGGTTCTACAGAGAACGCATAGACGGTCTTATGTGAAAATTCCTTGGGCCCTCCGATGATACTGTCTGTAAAATGAGGATGGTTTGGAGAATCGGGGAAAAACTGTGTCTCAAGGCAAAATCCCGCGTACTTACGATACACATGCCCTTCTCTACCGACATCGGTTTCCGGCAGGTTCTGTCCGGTATAGAATTGAACTGCGGGCATTGTCGTGTATGTCTGCATCGTCCTGCCGCTGACAGGTTCCCATACGGTTGCACATAGCTTCATCTGCTCGTTCTCATCTTTCATGATATAGCAGAAATCATATCCGCGGCCTACGAGAGAGAGGTCTTTCCCGATTAGTTTTCGTTTTGTGAAGTCGAGAGGAGTTCCTGCCACAAAATTTATGGTACCTGTTGGAATCAAGTCTTGATCTACTTCAACATACCTGTCGCATTCCAACTGGATTTCATGATTCAGAATGTCGGGGGTCCCTGCGAGGTTGAAATAGGCATGGTTGGTGAGATTGACAGGGCTTTTTGCATCACAGGCGGCATGATAGGAAATTTCCAGCCTACCCATTGCTGTGAGCAAATATTCTACCTGCACGTTCAGATTACCCGGGAACCCCATGTCGCCGTCGGGCGAAATCAGTGACAACCGTACTTTTGGATTTCCGTCTATTTCTTTAGCTTCTGCTTTCCAATTGCGTTTGTCGAAGCCTTCGACTCCCCCGTGCAGGGCATGAGGACCCTGATTCGGCGATATGTGGTATTCGATACCATCGATCGAGAATGTTCCGTTTGCAATTCGATTGCCAAACCTACCAACGACAGCTCCAAGATAGCCGCCGGCATTGCGGTAGGCTTGTAAGGTATCGAATCCCAACACGACGTCTGTGACCTGTCCGTTTTTATCGGGGACCATAAGTTGGATGAGTGTTGCTCCATAGGTAATGATCCGCGCCGTATACGGACCTGTTTTCAGCGTATACACATCAATTTGTTCACCGTTATCCAAGTATCCGAATAATTGTTTATCAATCATACTCGCCTCCCGCATGAGATAGTATACGCCGATTTCTTACCTTTATACACCCGTATCAGCTCACTACATTCACTGGAGTTCCACCTATGAATTGTTTCAGGTTGTCGACAGCGATATCCATCAGCCGGCTTCTGCTTTCTTTGGTTGCCCAACTGATATGGGGGCTGATGAAACAGTTTTTTGCATGAAGCAAGACATTACTGCTTGTAATCGGTTCAGTAGACACCACATCGAGACCTGCGGCATAGACTTTTCCGCTATTAAGTGCGTCTGCCAGGTCCTGTTCTACAATCAGCGGTCCGCGGCTGTTGTTGAGGATGATTACGCCGTCTTTCATCTTTGCGATGTTCTTTGCATTGATGATTCCCTGAGTTTCTGGAAATAGCGGACAATGAAGAGCGATCACATCCGAAGCGGCCAATAGCTCGTCCAGTTGTACATAACGACATTGTTGTGATTCCAGAGCGGGATTCTGGTATGAATCGAACGCCAGTACGTTCATTCCCAAAGCTTGGGCGATTTTGCCTGTTGCCTGTCCGATACGGCCGAATCCGATGATTCCCATTGTCTTACCCGATAATTCAATTAACGGATAGTCCCAAAAACAAAAATCGGGACTTGCTTCCCAACGACCGGCCTTAACCGCATCGCTGTGATGTGCAAAGCGGTGACAGATTTCCAACAGCATGGCAATTGCAAATTGGGCAACCGCTGCGGTTCCGTATGTCGGGATATTGGTGACGGTGATACCGAGCTCTTTTGCTGCTTTGACATCCACCACGTTATAACCGGTAGCCAATACTCCGACATATGTGAGATTTTTTGCTGCAGCCAGAATCTCTCGGTTTAATACAACTTTATTAACGAATACTGCCTGTGCATCACCGATACGCTCTGTTACTAGGTCTTTCGGCGTGCGCTCGTATACGGTCAGTGCTCCCAAGGCAGCAAGGCCGTCCCACGATAGGTCTCCGGGGTTTTCAGTATAACCGTCGAGTACTACGATTTTGAATTGTTTTGACATCATCTTCTCCTGTTATGGCTGAATATAGCTGATATTTCAGCAGTTGGGCAACATGAAGGAAGTTTTAAGACGAACGAAATTCAGCTTGCTGTGGATTCTCAACTCATTTACAATAAGCCATGCGGACAATTGTTCTGATCATTGGTGTCGTTTTATTGGTAGCCAGCATATTCGCAATTCAAAACAACATGGGTGTTTCAAAGATCTCCGAACCGGTAATAGACGGTATGCTCGATGTAGGAAAAGCCGATTCGCTTGACAAACCGGTACGGTTGTACGGTAGGTGGTTCTTTGCACCAAACAGGTTTGACGACCCTGGTTCAGCGCTGGATCAAGAATCGTATCACCTGGTTGACGTACCCTCAAGCTGGACCGATTACGAAATCAGTCAACAATCGCTTTCAAACGAAGGCTTTGCTACCTATCGTCTGAGTGTGCATCTTCCTGCAGCGGGAACCTATGGCTTACTTATTGATAATATTTACACCGCTTATCGGCTCTATGTCGACGGGAATCTGTTATGTGAAGTCGGTTCGGTGAGCGACCACAAGGAAACAGCTACTCCTCGATTTACCGATACGATTGTAACATTTACCAGTTCGGACGATATAGTCGACATCATGTTTCATGTCAGCAACTTCTATCATCCTCGCTCAGGAATTATTGTTGCGCCAATGCTCGGTTATAACGCGCAATTGACCAGGATCATGCTAGTTTCCACCATGATTTCCATTTTGCTTGTAGGAATCCTGGTCATATCCGCATTATTCATGCTGTATTTTCATCACTCGTTGAATAAAGATGCAAGTATCATCGTCTTCGCCATATTGTGTTTTGTGCTTGCTATACGAATCATGGCGGCTAATTCAATGCTTGCGGTCTTGGTTCCGAGCTTACCGACAGCACTGATTTCAAAAATCGAGTACATCTCAATCGCGATCGTTGTCTCGTTAATCGCAATCTACAGCCAGTATGCGTTCCAAGGCATGATGCACAGGACGCTGGTCGATATCACTGCCGGTATTTCGGCTGCGTATGCCCTTACCATTTTGTTCGCTCCCATCGGTATCTATTACCGTCTTTTCGTACCCTATACGGTTTTATACAGCTTGATCTTGCTTTACTGGGTCATCTCCATGACGATTGCATTTTTCCGTAAAAAAGAAATTCCACTGACGATTATCCTAGCCGTATGGGTATGCGTGCTATCGATTATGATGCAGGCTTTGTATTATTTTCTCGGAATCCCCAATCTCTTTATCAACCATATCGCCGGAATCGGTACCGTCTTTTTCATCATCGTCCACTTTCACCATTTCTCGCTGCGTTTCATCGAAGCGTATGCAGTCTCGAAACGTACGTCAAAACAACTCGAACAAGAAGTATTGCTAAGGACGGCAGAACTCGGAAAACTGAATGACGATTTGAAGAAAGCAGCGGCAACTGATGCCCTCACAGGCTTGAATAATACATCGGAGTTGTATCGGAGAATGGAAAAAGATGCCGAGCAGTACAATCGCGAACTGAGTTTTGATTTCCGACGCCCGTTTTCAGTTGCCTATATCGACTTGGATAATTTCAAATTCTTCAACGATACATATACTCATAAAGGCGGAGACCTCGTACTCGCTGCGTTTGCAAAGCATCTGTCTACCATAGTTCCTGGTCAACAACAGGTCTTCAGAGCCGGCGGTGATGAGTTTATCGTGTTTTTACCCGATGTCGATTTCGAGGAAGCCCAGAAGGTAGCTAAAAATCTACTCGACAGTCTCGAGTCATTCTCGCGGAATCTCGAATCGATATTGGATAAAGTACTTGATAAGGTTGTGTTAAAACCAACAAACCAAAATCTGGGTTGTTCGATAGGGATTTCAGTACACGAAACAGGCCCGCTTATATTGGCAAACCTCATTCAGGATGCGGACAAGGCACTCTACGAAGCGAAAACTACCGGAAAGAAAAGATTTTGTATCAATATTGAAGAATCTTTTTAGAAATACATTGCCTCAATGGTTCTTTATTACTTTCGACATGAAAACTGACAATAAATAATTTTAATTGTGTAATCGCCTTACTAGTAGTATTATCAAAGGCACAGGAAGAATGTAAGGGGGATTTGCATGAAAAGAACTCGCGTTCTATTGGCATTAGCGATGTGTATTATGTTGCTTGCGCCGAGTTGCATGACTTCTGACAAAATAAAGACAGAAATAAGTGCGCAGGTAAGTCAGATGCAAAGCAACATTCTTGTGCTCGTCGACGATACGGCCAAGGCTTTAGTGAAGCAGGAACTTGACGCTTCGGTTGCTGCAATTTTGCAGCGAATGGATGCTATCGAAGCGCATTATGCCGAGATTATTAGTACAAACAGCACGTTTAAAGATGAAATAAACACCACAACTAGCACGTTTAAAACAGAAATCAGTACTACAACAGACGCGTTTAGGGCTGAAATTAGCACTCTGTTAACGGAAGCAAAGCAACAACTGGCCAAAATTGCATCAGATTATGAGAAAATCATTAATGTATTTGTAACGATTGCCAGTGAAAGAATGGTACCGGTGAATTAACGACTTCTCTTTAAGTGTTTGGGAACGTTAAGCTAAATTCCTTCCCGATGTTTATCAGCTGCTGTACTACCTTTTCAGATAGCAAAACTCCCTGTGCGTCGCTTCGCTTCTGCTCTTCATGTTCTTTCTGCCCTGCATAATACACTCGTTCGCAACCTTCAGCTGGTTCGGCTGTATTCAATTCGTTCAGCAGTCGGTCCATGTCGCTCTTTAGGTCTTCGGGGTCTCTGAATACGTCGAGTCTGATCGCACCGAAGAAATGACACACTCGAGCACTGGTGGCTTCACTATCCATCACCGACTTTCCGAAGACGCCTCCGCTGGTGATGGCAGTCATGATATCGACCATAACGGCCAGAGCATATCCCTTGTGTCCTCCGAACTGCTCTCCGGCACCTCCAAGCGGGAGTAATCCCCCGCCGCGTTGATACAGCATGTCGTCAAGCAACTTGCCGGCATCACCGGTGACGGCTCCTGTAGTATCGACAGCCCATCCCATCGGCAGGACTTTACCCTCTCGCTCGTACACTTCTATCTTGCCGCGTGTAACGGCAGTAGTCGACATGTCTAATGTAAACATTCGTTCCTGATGGGCCGGTACCGATACGGCAATCGGATTGGTTCCGAACATGGCTGTCCGACCGAAGGTAGGAACTCCTAAAGCAGCGGTATTGGTCATGCAGATACCGATCATATCCTCCCTGGCTGCCATCTCCGAATAATAGCCTGCAATTCCGTAGTGGTTGCTGTTTCGAATCGAAGCAAACGCTGCCCCGCTTATTCGTGCTTTTTCGATGATCCGAACCATGGTCTTCTTGCTAAGACTCATACCCATCGCACCATTGGCATCCAATACCAGAGAAATTGGAGTTTCGCGGAGGACTGTCGGTTGTACATTACCCGACATAATGCCTTTTTTAATACCGTTACTATAACGCCACAGCCGTCCGACCCCGTGGCTGGCAATGCCTCTGGCATCGGCGCTGACAAGAATTTCCGAAGAATCTCTAGCCTCCTCGTACGGTAGTCCAAGCTTTACAAATACGTCAGTACAAAATTGCTCTAAAGCTTTCCTATCGATTCTTCTTCCCAAATCCATGTCTGCTACTCCTTCTCGTGAACTGTTATTCGGCTGCCACATGGTGATGTTCGTGTCGAATCGCACCGAACGGCAATGCCGAAATCGTCATTACGCTGCGATGTGCGCAATCACTGTCAAGGCTTATGGCATTGCCGAGACAGTTTGCCGATTCGACACAGACATAACGGTCCCATGCATCGAGTACTTCCAAATTGGCCATTCCGGCATGATAACCCGGATTCCATACTACCGTGTCGCGCATCATGCGTTGTTCTACGATGATCCTTCGATTCAATGCTTTATCGATGAGCGTAGATTGGCCGGGAGCGTTAATAAAAATCTTCACATATTCGCCTTCGATGGCAAGCGGCTCTTTTTGGACTGAATGGGAATCGTCATCGGTTCTGTCGATTACGGTACATGCTTCTAAGCCAAGTATGGTGCATTCCTTTAAATTCCCGATTGTAAAATAATTGTGGAACGCATCTTCGAAGGTCCATCGATGATTGTCGATATTCTCTACCAACAGCTCCATCGTGAGCGACGTAGAGACGGTAACGGCCAGTTCGATCGAGAAACGGTGCGGCCAGACTTTCAGCGTGTTGGCGTCAAAGGAGGTTCCCAGAACTACCCTTGTCGAACCGTCGTCCAGCGTAGCGTTTGATAACACGTCCCAGATTTTCGTCCGAACACAGCCGTGCAGCGGAAGTTCGTTCTGTGTTTTGTGTTTTCCGAACCATGGAAAACAAATCGGGATTCCTCCGCGTATGGGAACTGTCGGGACAAATTTACTGTGAGGACTCATAAAAAGTACTTCGTCCATGCCCCGCGGTCTAAAGCTGGCGACATGTGCACCATACAAGTAGATTGAGCATTCCGCAAAGGCATTGCGGATATGCATCAAGGGTAATTCGCCCTTCCCCTGGTCAATCCAAACGACTGCGTTGCTTCGATTCGTTCCTTCGCCTGAGTTTGGCATATGCATGAAAAGCCTCCCCTTCAACTCTATAGTCCACTTCGATTCCTTTCAATAGCTTGGTACATATTTCATTCGACGCCACGAACCGAAAACTTTTTCTTTGACAAACCGGCATCCTCAAGATATCATTTATCTAAGATATCAGCAAGACTGAAGGAGGTCAATTTTGAAAAGGACAATCGCTATCATACTGCTTGTGCTATTGGTTGGCGGCACCCTGCTCTTTGCCGCCGGAGTCCAGGAACCACAAGCCGAACAAAAAAAGTACGTGCTGAAATTCAACCACGTACTGACACCTCAAGATCCGTATCACGGAGCATTTCTGAAATGGGCCGAAGCCGTTAAGGAACGGACCAACGGCGGTCTTACCATCGAGGTCTTCCCGAGTGCCCAGCTCGGAGTCGAAGAGGATATCCTCGAACAGATCAGACAGGGAGCCAATGTCGGTCAAAATACGGATGCAGCACGATTGGGCATGTATGTTCCCGATATGGCGGCAATGAACGCTCCGTATTTCGTAGAGACGCTGGAAGAAGTTCAGAAGCTCAATACGCTGCCGACAGTCCAGGCATGGAAAGCCGAGCTCGAAAGGACCCAGGGCTTTAAAGTTCTTTCGTTCTTCTGGGTTCAGGGCTTCCGCCAGATGATTACCAGCAAACCGATCAACAAGCCTGCCGATCTAGCCGGATTACGTATCCGGACTCCACCGGCCCCGATCTGGCAAGAATCGATTCGCGCAATCGGCGCTACTCCGGTGGCGATGAACTACGGCGACATGTATTCCGGACTTCAGACAAAGGCAATCGACGGTCTCGAGCTTAGCTTCACTGCAACGGCAACGGGTAATTTCCACGAAGTAACCAAGTACGTTAACGAAACCAAACACATTTTGCTGATTAACTTCGAAGTCATCAGCAGCAAATGGTTCAATTCGTTACCGGTCGAGTATCAGAAGATTCTCGAAGAAGAATGCAACAAAGCCGGTCTCGAAGTGTCCCGCCAATATCTTGAAGAAATTGATCCGAAAAACCTCGAGCTGTTGAAATCCAAAGGCATGGTATATGTCCCTGCTTCGGATATCGACATGAAGGCTTTCAAGGCGGCAGGCGAAGCGGCATATGTGAAGCTGAATCTCCAGGCTGCCCGCGACCAGATCTATAAAGAACTGGGCAAATCCAAATAAGCGTTCTCTGTTTCATACCGCGGGAATGTATGCTTCCCGCGGTCTTGTCGACACTATCGATACGCGGACGGACAGATGTATCAGACTCCGCACGCCCGTGTTTTATGTTCATGATATGATGATATCCGGTTCAGATCTGCTGAAGAAGGGGGAAATACTTCATGCGGAAATTTTATAAAAAGATTTGTCAGGCGGAAGTCGTCGTATCGGCTGTATGTCTTTCAGTCAGCTGCCTGCTTATCTTCGTTGCGGCTATCGCACGTTCTGTCGACCGGCCGTTCAACTGGTCGCAGGATCTTTCGCTGTTTCTATTCGCGTGGAGCGTGTTTTTAGCTGCTGACGTTGCATTACGCAAGGACAAATTGGTGAGAATGGAATTGCTGACCAATACGCTGAAGCCCGAGATTTCCAAAATCGTCACGATTATCAACTATGTTCTGATTCTCGTATTCCTCGTTGCAATGACCTACTTCAGCATCAAGCTCTGCTTCATCTCATACCGCAGGGTATTTCAGTGTCTTCCCAGATTCAGCTATACGTGGGTGACTGCGAGCTTCCCCGTGGGAGCCTTATTAATGATTGTTACGGTTGTACTCAAGCTCA
>JAAYDK010000134.1 GCA_012729295.1 Spirochaetales bacterium
ACGCATGCCCCTCCGAATGGTATCGGTGATCAAAGTGATCTCTGCCATACGGGATTTAAGGTATTTTTATGGTTTATGCGGCGATTCAGACCACGCTACCTATTACACGGTCACGTGCATTTGATCGATATCAACCTGCCGCGCTCGACTGAATATGAACACACCGAGGTAATTAACGTGTACGGCAGCTACGTACTTGAAAGGACTTAGCAAGATGGCTCGCGATTTCATACGGATGGAAGATTTTACTACAGCTCGAAAAAAAGCAAGGATGCAGAAGCTTCTATCCACGCTTCAGTGGAAACATTCTGATTTGTTATCATTATATGAGGTAACCAAGCTGGTCAAACCCCGTAACGAAACGTATCGGGGAGTCGTAGCGATACCAGTGTCGAAAATCATCGGTAGCGAAGGGCGGTATCATGACTTTACTTCGGCATTTTTCCCAAAAAAGGATTTGTTGAGGCAACGCTGGCTGAGCATCAATCAAGCCCATCATCAGGACATTATACTTCCCGCAATCAGTGTTTATAAGCTTGGAGACAGTTATTTCGTTAGAGACGGCAACCATCGAGTATCGGTAGCGAAGGCCGAAGGTGTCGAGTTTATCGATGCCGAAGTAGTCGAGCTGGATTCCCAGATAGAACTCGAACCTGGTATGACGCAGAGGCAAATACGGAAAAAAGTAGTCGATTATGAACGACAGCGGTTTCTCGAGCAATATCATCTCGATTCGTTTATGGATATGAACCTGGTAGATTTCAGTTCTCCTGGAATGTATCCCGAGGTTGTAAACCACATTCTCGTGCACAAGTATTACATCAACGAACAGTTTATCGAAGAAATTCCGTTCGAGGCTGCTGCAAAATCTTGGTACGATAATGTATTTCTGCCGATTGTAAAGGAGATCAGACGGGACCGCCTGCTTGTTTCGTTTCCCGGAAAGACGGAAGGCGATCTCTATATGTGGATTGTCCGCCACTGGGATAATCTAAAAAGTCGTACAGGAGAAGATATTAGTATTGAGACTGCTTCGGAGGATTACAAAAGAAAATTCGGCAAAGGTTGGTTCAGGCGCTGGTTTTCGTGGATGCGCGAGGTTTTTTCGCGTAAGTAGCTATTGGGCTTCGATTTCGAATGTCAGCGTATCGGTATAGGTGCCTGCGCCGTACACACCGTCCTGCAGAGTAATTTGCATCGTGGAATTCAGATTGTAGATTCCCGTAGAGGTCGGAAGATTTACCGCAGTTCCGCTGGCCGTTGCAGTATAGGTCCCCAATCCGTCATAATCGATTGCCAGCGCATAAGGGATAAATTCTGAGGGAGTCCCGCTGACGATGAGTCGGAAACCGGTACTATAGGTAGAAGCGTTTAATGAAGTGACTTTCAGCTTGACCGGTTGGTTGCCGACATATGAATAGCTGACAGTGACCGGTGTCCCCAGTGTGTTGATTTCCAGCTGGCTGCTGGAATTCGGCCCGCTTACGCCGTTCACCGTGAGAACGCTTGTTCCTAAGATGGTCGTATTGAGCACAAGATCCACCGGATCGGCAAGGGAAAATCCCAGCGCACCGACAAGAAGGTAAACCGCCAATACGATCAATAATTTTTTCATACCGTCAAGCACCCGCTCCAATTTATGATAGATATAAGATACAATTGCTCCATACTTATGTCAATAGTCATCTAAATAAATTTATGAGTAATGCGGATGGAATTTTTATCGATATTTCTCAAGAAGAAATTAAAATATTTATATGTATATATATAAGAATTCCAATTAAAAGAAATACAAGGAAGCGTTAACCTAAAAACTTATTACATCTCTTAAAATATTGTGAATATTTACGATTGGGTTTATAATCTTATGACAAGAGAATGGGTAGAAATAGACTGTGTGATTTGACTATTTTGTTGATATACGGTAATTTATGTACATAAAAGAAAAAGATATACCTTTTTCTGAGAAATTATGCGATGATATTGCATAAAGAATCTACGAATTAGAGGTGATTTTTATGACCCCTCAGTGGAGTAACGAGACTAAGTCAGCTCAGATAGCAGCAACGATTGAGCAGGATATTATAGAAAAGAAGTACAAGGCGGGAGAGCCGCTACCCTCGCAGCAGGAACTTGCACAGACATACAACGTAAGTTCCCGTTCGGTTCGGGAAGCATTCAAGCACCTGGAGGCGAAGGGTTTGGTGAAGATCAGCCAGGGCAAGCGCGCAATCGTATTGGCAAACAATCTGAACCAGTTTGTCAACTCGCTTTCGAGATCTCTGATCAGCACCCACTCGACAGATAAAAAATTGCTTTTGGATCTGATGCAGGTCCGTATAACTGTCGAAGTTTCGGCATCGAGAGAGCTTTCACGGCTAGGTCAGCGCGGGCTTCTGGTGAAATCGCTGGATAACCTTGCCACCAAGATGGAACAGTTGCTTCCCAGATTGCAGGCAAACGAACCAAAAGCCTTTGAAGAATGGAACTCTCACGACTTCCTTTTTCACAAAACGCTCATCGAGTCGAACGAGAATATCATTCTTTCTGCAATCTACGAAAACCTCTCTCCACTGCTCTATGAAAGCATGGGGCGAATCTCCAATACGTTCAGCGAATTGGAAAAAAGTACCCGCGAACACCGCTATCTGGTAGAGGCGCTTGAAAACGGACAGACAGACCTAGCGGTTGCACTTGCATTGGTCCATCTGAACGCAATCAAGGCAAAGCTTGAAGTATAAAACGAAAATTTTCACCTACAAAAAGCATCCTCGTGCGGGATGCTTTTTTTGGGCTCTTTTGTAATAAGAAGAATAACTTCTTACATAAACTCATGACAAAAGACATTTTTGTAATTGGTACTATTGCCTTTTATTCATTTATATATTACAATAATTTTGAAATAGCAATGAATACTTGTGACATATAGAAAATAATATCTGTCACAAGCTGTATCATATGGCAGGAGGTCCACATGTTGGACGCTATGAAATACATGACCGGTGCTGCTGCAAAAGGACGAACCAAATCAGCCTGCATCGCCAGCGCGCTCGAGGATATGATCCTCTCCGGAAAGTTGGGAGAAGGGGAATTATTGCCCTCGCAGCATGAACTGGCCGAAATGTTCGAGGCAAGTTCACGTTCGATCCGCGAGGCATTCAAGCAGCTCGAAGCAAAAGGGCTTTTGACCGTCAGCCAAGGCCGGCGCGCAAGCGTAAAATCCAACAACCTCGACCAATTCGTAGAGTCGTTGTCAGATACCATAATCAGAAGCGGATCTTCGAATGTAAAGCTCATGCTCGATCTGATCCAGGTCCGCACATCGGTCGAAGTTTCGGCTGCAAGAGATATCAGCCGTAATCCGAACCGCAAGGATGTCGTAGGGCAGTTGAAGAAACTTTCAGATGCCATGATGGACCTAGTAGCTCCAATTAAAAATCGCGATAAACGCTCGATTGACGCGTTTTTTACCCTTGAGTCCAGTTTCCATAAGATTCTGGTTCGTTCGAACGACAATATCATTCTGAATGCGATTTATGAGAATTTATCCCCGCTGCTCGATCAGAGCCTTAGTTATTCGTACGCGACAACTGAAGAATACGAGAAGAAAGGACGCGAATACCAATACATCTGCGAAGCGCTCGAAGCGGGGCAGACTGATTTGGCCGTTGCTCTCGTATTGGTGAATTTGACGAATCTCCGTAAAAGAATCGAATCAAGCGCAAAAAAACAAATCTCCAAAGCTTTTGCCTGATTCGAAACGATTGCATAAGAGTTCCCCGACGCGTATGCTAGCGCAGAGGGGAATTTTTTTTATGCACAGTCAACCGATCGTGGAAATAAGGAATGCAGCAGTTCGGCGTAACGGCAAAATCATTTTAGATGTCTCTTCTCTTACTATTTATGAAGGAGAGCATGTGGCCGTCATCGGACCGAACGGATCTGGCAAGTCGACGCTGGTACAATTAATCAGTAAAGAAGTCCATCCCCTGTGGTCGGCAACCATGCGCTGTGTACTTTTCGATAAAGACCGTTGGAATCTACTGGAATTGCGCCGTCATCTTGGAGTCGTTTCGGAATCGATGCAGGAATTGTGTAATACGAATTTTCGCGTGCTCGATATCGTTCTTTCAGGATTCTTCAGCAGTATCGGTCTTGACTTTCACCATACGGTAGACGAGAACATGAAAGATGCGGCGATGAAAGCGCTCGACGGCCAGCGTATGGGTCATCTGGCAGGTAAGTCGATGAGGAGCTTATCCTCCGGAGAAGCCAGGCGTGTCCTGCTGGCAAGAGCTTCCCTACTCGAACCCGAGGTCATGCTGCTCGATGAGGCTGTCTCGAATCTCGATTTTCCGGCCAAGCAATCGTTTAGGGATTCGTTGAAAAATTTTCATCGTTCGAACAAAACGATCATCCTGGTTACCCATGATTTGTCGGATATCATAGAAGAAATCAACCGTGTCGTGGTGATGAAAGAGGGCAAGATCGTAGCTGACGGATCGAAAACCGAAGTACTGAATGAATCACTGCTTAGCGATGTGTATGGGACCCGGGTATTCGTTTCCCGAAGAGAAGGCCGATTTACTGCTTGGTGCTGAACGTTTGCCATAGTATATTGGAATTAGTTAAAAACATACTATTCGGCAACATCAGGAGGTCGACCATGGAACGCTGCGCCATCATCATCCACAGTGTGAACGGGAATTGCTACATCATCGCAACCTATCTTCAGGAACTCCTCGTGAAACGAAACGTAGACGCCCGGCTCTATCGGGTAGAAGATTCCGATTTGCATATCTG
>JAAYDK010000135.1 GCA_012729295.1 Spirochaetales bacterium
AGGTGTACGCACCGGTCCTTGTTTCGGATGCTTGAAAAGACCTGACAATAATTGATGCCAAAGGACCCAGAACGAATACGATCATTAATAAAATATATCCCAGATTGGCAAGTTTTACCCAAATCGATCTGATAGGTCGCTTGTGCCGACTCGATGATCTGTCGGAGATAGAGACTTCCTCTTGACGGGCAAGGACTCTCTGCGTCCATGAGTAAATCGCTACCAGTATGATTGCAACGGCAATCGAAATCAGACTGAGCGCTGCAGCGCCACCTGTATCGAGCATGACTCTTGCCCTGCGATAGATTTCCACCTCCATCGTTGTAAATTGAGGACCTCCGCCAAGTACGAGCATAATGGCGAAACTGGAAAAGCAGAAAAGAAATATGAGGGAAGCAGCGCTGATGATTGCAGGTACGAGCCGCGCGAGCGTTATAGTTCTGAAAATGGTAAAGCGCTTTGCCCCTAAGGTTGCTGCTGCATGACCGAGCGATGTTCCCAACCGTTCCCAATACGATGCGATGATTCCGATTGCCAGCGGGAAATTATAAAAAGCATGGGCTAAAATGATAGCTTTAAACGAATAGAGAATTTTGAGAGGCGGTTCTTCCAATCGAAAAATCTTCATGAGAAACACATTAATCATTCCGTTATTGCCATAGAATATAACGAATCCGAGTACTACCAGTATGGAAGGCAGTACAAACGGAATCATGCAAATGGCGCTCACTAGACGTTTCCCTGTAAAATTGTATGAAGAAAGCATATAAGCACCAGGAATTGCGATTACTATGGAAATTACCGTACTGACGGCAGCTTGGTACAGAGTAAATGCGAGGACTTTAAAAATATAGGGATCGGTTGTCAGACCAATAATCCGACTAAAGGTAATCGTTCCCTGGTCGCTCACGAAAGCTTCGCTCAGAACAACCGCCAGCGGTACAAGAAATAATACTGCCAAAATGATAATTCCGGGTATCCCGATGAGCTGGTAAAAACCGGCTTTCGGAGTTCGGACCATATGGTAGCGATTCACCTGCTCATTACCTCTACCCATTTAGTAAGCCATTCATCGCGATTTTTTGCAAGGATTTCAAGAGGCAGGAGCAGAGATTTTGTTACTTCGGGAATGAATTCGAAAGCCTCCGGGAGCGCTGTCTCCGAATTGGCGGGATACATGACATTCGCTACGGCTATCGTTTGCTGGGCATCGGTCAGCATGTAATCCACAAATGCTCGTGAAGCATCTTTCATGTCTGAACTATGTAATATTCCCATTCCTTCTATAACCGCTTGATTACCTTCATTGAATACGGTTGCTCGATAGCGGTCGGTTTGTTCAAACATGATATGATAGACGGGACTCGTAGTATAGCTGATAACTACCGGTCCTTCATGTTGGGTAAACAAGCCGTACCCCGACGACCAAGAGTCTGCAATCGTAAGGATATTCGGTTTCATTGCTTTCCACCACGATAGGTACTCATCCTGATACACCGCAACGGTCCATTCGAGCAACCCCATCCCAACACTACTGGTTCGCGGATCCATCAATATTATTTTCCCTTTCCATCGAGGGTCTAGCAAATCGTCAAGCGATTCGGGGGGACGGCTTACCTTCAGAGAATCGTATACAAACGAAAAATTCCCGTAGTTAAACGGGATGAATGTATTCGAATGATCGATTTTTAGAAAGTCAGGGACTTTGGCGAGAGCTGGGGCATCATAACTTTCGAAAAGATTCGTATCAATCATTTCCAACATAATCGAATGCGGCAGTCCTACAACCACATCAGCTTTCGGATTATCGCGTTCCAATACGACTCTTCTTAAT
>JAAYDK010000136.1 GCA_012729295.1 Spirochaetales bacterium
CCAACCGGTACCTTTCAAGCATGGGAAACAGTATAATTAACCGTAAATTCAGATATTCGTTCACTAATGTAACACTTCAGCTCATCGTGGCCAATGTCATCGTCTTCATGATTACTAGCGTATACCGGCAGGCTTACGGCTACCTTGCACTGGTTCCCGTATATATCCTCCAAAGACATTGGTATTGGCAGTTCTTCACCTATATGTTTACGCACGCCAATCTGAATCACATTCTTTTCAACATGCTTGGGCTTTTTATGTTCGGTAGTGCAGTCGAACGACGGATTGGGAGTAAAGAATTCCTATTATTCTATCTGCTTACCGGTACTCTTTCGGGAATATTTTCTTATTTCTCGTATTATCTGACAGGAACGAACGTCATTTTGGTCGGAGCTTCGGGCGCTGTCTACGCAGTTTTGTTTGCCTATGCCGTTCTATATCCTTATGCGAGAATTTTGGTATTCTGGTTTTTTCCCATGCGCGCTCCGGTTTTGGTTGCGCTCTATACGGCAATCGAATTGTTCAACCAGGTTTTCGGCGTTTCAGGGGGAATCGCACACCTTACCCATCTGGCGGGATTCGGTTTCGCATATCTCTATTTCATCATCAGGCTAAAGATCAAACCGCTGGATGAATGGCGCAGGGCTCGGCGTTATTAATATTCAGTCGGTTAGGCCGAACTCGGCCCTGATGTCGGCATAACCTTTCTTTATCACGTCATAGATGATTCTGATTTTATCGTTATGATGAATGAATGCCGACTTCATCGCATTAACGGTTATCTTTTCCAAATCTCGAATGGTAAGTCCGTATTCTCGAACCGCAATCTCCATTTCCCGAGTCATGTCGGTAGCACTCATCAGCCGGTTGTCCACGCAGAGAAACACTCTGAAGTTATTCCGGAAGAACGTGATGAACGGATGAGTTGCATAATCTGCAGCTGCCCCTGTTCCCACGTTGCTTGAAAGACACATTTCAAGAGGAATGCGCCGGTCATGGATGAAATGTGCTAGCGACCCCATTTTCTCAATCTTCGAACCTTTCATTGACATGTCTTCGATTAACCGTGTTCCGTGTCCGATTCTGTGTGCTCCGCAGACTTGGATGGCCTGCCAGATCGATTCAAGTCCAAACCCTTCGCCGGCATGGATGGTGATATTAAAGTTCTGATTTCGAATGTATTGAAAAGCTTCGAGATGCTTTTTTGGGGGATTGCCGCTTTCGTCCCCTGCCAGATCGAAACCAACTACTCCACGGGTACGGAACGCGACTGCCAGCTTAGCGGCTTCAAGCGAAAGCGTAGGACTTTGATTGCGCAATGCGCATATGATTAATCCGAAGGCTGTCTTGGTTTTCCTACGTCCTTCTTCCAATCCTTCGAGTACGGCAGAAACTACCTCTTCCATACTCATCTGTTGTCTCGTGTGAAGTATCGGGGCAAACCTGATTTCGGCATATACGACATGTTGGGCTGCTAAGTCTTCGATTGCTTCGAATGCTGCCCGCTTTAGGGCTTGGGGTGTTTGCAGTACTGATACGGTTACTTCAAACGTTTCAAGATACAATGGGAGGCTTTTTTGCTTGCATCCGCGAGAAAACCATGTGCCTAGCCCATCGGGATCCCAAACGGGCAGCTCGATGTTGTGCATTTTTGCTAGATCAATAATGGTTTGTGTTCGCAGTCCGCCATCGAGATGGTCGTGCAGTTCTACTTTTGGTATCCTGCTGATGATTTCTTTTGTTATCATACAATAATCATACTATGGCTGATGCGTCGGCGGCAACAAAATTACCGTGTGTCGGTTTACCGGTCTTTACTTTGCGCAAGTTTATGGCGATACTTTATAAAGAGCATCAACACCGGAGGTGGTATATACATGGATAAAGAGAAGCTTCAGGAAAAACTGCTAGCGGCAGCCGACAGCGCTAAAACTGCCGTTGAAGTCGTCGCACTGTTAAAGAAAGGAGCCGACATCCACTGCAAAGATACGTTTGGGCTGACGCCGATCATGAGAGCTGCTTTATTTAACTCGAGTGCCGAAGTGGTCAATGCCTTAGTCGATGCCGGGGCCGATGTATTTGAGCGCGAACCGCAATACAAATCGACTGCGTTGCAGCTTGCTGCAAATCATAATCCGAATCCCAAGGTAATCGATGCCTTGGTAGCGGCAGGATCCGACATTCATGATGTAAACTATCTTGGTGAGACTGCGCTGATCATGGCGGTCAACAGCGGAAACGTGACACCAGTAGTCTCTGCTCTTATCAGGGCAGGCAGCGATGTCAATGCACGTGATTATCAGGATCGCTCGGCTTTAGACTATGCTCGAATGTCTCGCCGCCATTATGTCGTAAGACTGTTAAAAAAAGCTGGCGCTCATTAGAGCGCCCTTTTTCAACCACTACCTATGGTAATTCTGGTTCGATGATATGTTCATCGATATCTTTCTGCAATTGCTCGATAAGCTTTACTATTTGAGAAACCGCATCATTGATATCTATCGAAATGACTTCGTTCAGATTGCTGCGAATTTTTGCTTCGATATTCCCTGATTGTAGCGAGCGGTTACCGAGCGTCAGCCGAATCGGAATACCAAGCAGGTCGGCATCTGCAAATTTTACTCCAGCAGATTCCTTGCGTTCGTCGTAAAGAACCTCGACACCGGCTTTCTGTAAATCTGTATACAGTTTGTCGGCGATATGCGGTTCTTTGAGCAAAGAAACCAGATGGACTTGATAGGGTGCAACCGAGATCGGAAGCATCAGACCTGAATCATCGTGATACTCTTCTGCAAGACAGGCGAGTAATCGGCCTACGCCGATACCGTACGATCCCATGATGACCGGTTTTCTTTGACCGTCTTCGTCCTGATAGAGGCATCCCATCGATTCCGAATATCGGGTTCCGAGCTGGAAAATATTGCCGACTTCGATTCCCTTGCTTTGATTTAACGGAGTCCCGCATTCTGGACAAGGATACCCGGCTGCAGCCGAAGCGATATCTGCAACCTGCCCGTTATAATCACGACCGAAGTTCGTATTGAGCAGGTGATAACCTGCGCGATTTGCTCCGGCTACGAGATTGCTGGCATTTGCAACCGAATCGTCGACGACAACGATGACATCGGCGGATGCACCGATTGGAGAACCATAGCCGGGTTCCATCTTTTTGGCTTGGATTTCTTCAATATGTGCAGGCCTCATTGCGTTGGCTCTCACCGCATTCTGAAGTTTGTTTTCTTCAATTTCCAAGTCTCCGCGAATTACACCGATAATCAG
>JAAYDK010000137.1 GCA_012729295.1 Spirochaetales bacterium
GCATCCGTCGATTTCTCAACCGCACCAGTCGTTGACGGTACTATCGTACTCGATGCCGACACGATCGAGGCTTATATCGAAGCAGCCGGGGAAATCGGGATCGATGATAATCGGGACGGAATTATTGACTGAAGGTATGTTACGAGCGTATAAGACAGGCTGCTGCGGCAGCTTGTTTTTTTATTCATCGCCATAATTGAAAAAAAATCATCGATAAATATTTAAATACTTTTCTGTTATTATTGATTCATTTTTGTTTTTATAATAACATTCAGTCAAATTTAGTAACAGGATGTTTGCATGAACAGAGTAATTCTTTACGGTTGCAGTGGAAGGATGGGACAAGTCATCACGACGATGGCCGAACGAATAGACAATCTCACCATCGTCGCTGGAATTGATGTGTGCTTAAGCGAACGGGAGTACCAGATATATCCTAGCCTTGCAGACTGCCCGGTTTCTGCCGATGTCCTGCTTGATTTTTCTTCACCGAAATCATTATACAGTTATCTCGACGTCGCTATCGCGCGCAAGCTTGCGGTAGTCGTCGCGACAACCGGTTTGGGTACGGCAGAGCTGGAACTTTTGGCAAAAGCTTCTGAACATATACCTGTTTTTCGCTCGGGGAGCATGTCGCTGGGAGTCAATCTCGTTCAGCAGCTGATAAAAAGTGCAGCTAAGGTTTTGGGCGAGCAATTCGACGTAGAGATTATTGAAAAGCATCATAATTTGAAAAAGGATGCTCCCAGCGGTACTGCCCTGATGCTTGCCGATTCGGTGAACGAAGGTCGTACGAAGAAACTTAGCTATGTGTTCGGACGGCACGGCAACGATACTCAACGCAAAAGCGACGAACTGGGCATTCATTCGTTACGCGGCGGTACGATTGTCGGCGAACACGAGGTTTCGTTTGCCGGAAAAGACGAGGTGATCACCATCGCCCATCAGGCTTATTCAAGACAGGTGTTTGCCACAGGAGCATTGATGGCGTCTTCCTATATCGTCGAACAGAAACCCGGAATCTACACGATGCAGGATATGATAGTGGCAAAAAGTGCGATCACGACGCTGCTTGCACAGCCCGACCAGGTATTGGTGTCTATCGAAAACATTCCCCGCGACATGACACTCGTTACGGATTTGTATGGTGCTCTGGCTTCTAACGACGTATTTATCGACATGATCAGCCATACCGGTGCCACCAACGGACATATCGCGATTGCTTTCACTATAAACCGAAGAGATCTTGAAAAAACAAAGCGTGTCATTGCATCTCTTACCGATACACAGCTAAGAACTAAGGCAACGATTTCTGAGAATATCACGAAGCTGACCGTAGAAGGCCCCGGTATGGAATTCCAATCGGGAGTAGCCTACAAAGTGTTCTCTTGTATGGCAAAAGCCAATATCTCGATACTTGCAGTAACAACGTCGGAGAATAAGATCGCATATGCAATTCATTCTGCCGACGTTGAAAAAGCTATCAGCATTATCAAGGAAGAATTTTCTATCTAGTTGCGCGCAAGTCTCTGCATGTTCACTACGTGTTCGTATTGCTCGACAGGATAGGATGCATGAATAATCGCAGTTCGGTCGAAGCGTTTTATCTTTACCACTTTGATCACAGTCCCTTCGCACACCACCAGGCCGAAGCGGTCAACCATGTTCACTGACTGTCCGACTTCGGGAAGCGGTACGTATTCGAACGGGAATGCGATATAAGACAAATCCTTGGTATAGTTCTTTTGCTTGAGGTAGATTGCCAGGCCCGGGCATGCAGCGACACAAAGACCGCAACCAGTACATTTTTCGATATCGATAACCGGCAGGTTGGTAATCTCCGAACCGACGGTAATGGCATGAACGGGACAGGCGGTCTCGCAAGGATTGCACGGGATGGCTTCGATGCATTCGATTACCGCAACCGGATGCTGCATGCGTTCATCGGGAAGTATGTATTCCTTCGTTGCGTGCAACTCGGTCAGACTGGCCGCTCCAGTAGTTTTAAGTCTTTTCTCTGTATCCATATCGTTTATCCTTTACTGGCAGCCACGATGGCTTTTTTCGCATCGCGTCGTTTTTGGCCGAACATTCCTGAGCGTAGTGCCAACAAGTTATGGTTGATTGCTTCGAAACGGGTTCGATACCGCTTTTCTTGCAAGTATCCGAGCGATTGCGCCGCAGAGAGGCCTGCCATGCGTCCTTCTTCCATCGCGGTACTGGCTTCTTCTACTCCGGAAACATCGCCAGCGATATAGATGGATGATAAGCTCGTACGCATCGTTTCGTCGTGCCACGGAACCAATCCACCCAGTACAGGACTGTTTACCGACCGGCAACCGGCACCGAAGGCCAGTTCCACTGCTGGTGTGAGTCCGGCTGCAATGCAAATGGTATCGACGTCTAATTCGAATTCAGTACCTGCAATGGGCTTCCATGCCGCATCGAGTTTTACCACCACAGCCGATTCGATATGGTCGGTTCCTTTGGCCTCAAGCACGGTATGACCGGTGTAAAACGGAACACCGGCCCGTCTGACTTTGGCAGTATGAACACCGTAGCCTCCAAGTTGCGGCGCTGCTTCAACAACTGCCTTGACCTGCGCTCCTGCTTGGAGAAGCTGATACGATACGATGACACCGACATTTCCCGAGCCGATCATCAGTATTTTTTGACCGGGCAGAACGCGATGGATATTGATCATGGTCTGGGCTGCTCCCGCTCCCATAACGCCCGGGAGTGTCCAACCGGGGAAGTTTACTGCATTTTCGTTAGCTCCGGTTGCGAGGATGATACGTTTAGCATGGATGGTGACCGAAGTATGCTTATCGCGCACTACCCAGACTTTATCCTGATCGAAAATACCGCAGGCTTCAGTGTTCAGCCAAACTTCTATGTTCAGTTCTTCTGCCTGTTTCAGCAATAATGTTCCTATATCGATTCCACGTACGCCGGCTCGGTGCTCGCGAGATCCGAAAAATTTATGGATTTGTTTGAACAACTGCCCGCCGGGTTTGGCGTTTTCATCAACTATCAGTACCTTCGCTCCAGCTTCGGCTGCTTCGATAGCCGCACATAATCCCGCTGGTCCCGATCCGATAACAACTATGTCTCGTTCTACCATATGCTACCGCTTGCCTCCCCAATCTCCGCTTCCCAGTTGCGTCTCTATCACCATCCCGTCCTCAACTGCCGTTACACAGGTCCGGACATTGGGAATTCCGTTGACCGTCATAACGCAATCGGTGCAGCGACCGATTCCACAAAAAATGCTGCGCGGTTCATGCCGTTTGACAGTCTTGCGAAAATAAGGTTTGCCTGCGGCGATGAGAGCCGCTGCAATCATCTCACCCTTTCTCGCCTCTACAGGCTCGCCGTCGACCATAATTACGACCTTCTCCTCTTCGGGAAGCGGTCCTAGTATCGGATGATCAAGAATTCTTTGCATCGTTAAACTCCTCGTTTTCGACTGCCAGCATTTTCTCAGGGCGTACGGGAAATCGGTAGGATTTCGGCAGTACGTCTTCAAGCGGTCTTCCGGTGCGTTGAGCAATGATCCTTGCAATGGTTTTGGAGCAGGTCCTTCCCTGACAAAGGCCCATACCTGCACGCGTTACCCGCTTAACGTCCTTGACCGTAACAAATCCCTCGTCTATTGCTTGTTCGATCTCGCGCAGCGTGACTTCCTCACATCTGCAGATGAACATGTCCTTATCGTCAGTCATATTCGGTCCTCCTTAATCGGTTGCGAACCTGTTGGGTGATAATTCGTCCAAGCGATGGTCAACCTGGTCCTGGCATACGATGGAAGCCAGGAGTTTACCGGTAATCGGAGCCAGCGCTATTCCGTCACCCTCATGGCCGGCAGCAGTATAGAATCCTTCGATACCGGCATGCTCGCCCAACAGCATCTTACCGTCGGGAGTCGAGGGTCGCAATCCCGCCATCGCACGAATGAAGTTGATGTCCCGTAACTTAGGCAGATATTTGAGCGTCTGATTGATGATTGCCCGGATTCCGCCGATGGTCGTGTTCTTATCGAATCCAACGAACTCGCGGGTACTCCCTACCAAATACGTGTCGCCCGAGGAGCGGGAGAATGCAAGCGATAATCCCATGGTACGTTCGTCTTCATTCAAGTCAACAACCACGTCGCTTCTCAGCTTAGTTACCAGATACTTTGCACTCCATAGGTTGGTCTCCCCGATGGGGGGAACACGTTCGGTCACGATAATCTGACCTCGTTTAGGAGTAATCGGTATGTTCGCGCCAACCATCGTGCCAATCTGTCCTGCCCAGGTCCCGCCCGCATTTACGATTATGGGTGCCTGATAGAGATTTCCGTCTTCGGTGGCGACCTGAAAATCACCAGTTCCAAGGCGTTCGATACCGACTACCCCGTTACGCCTGAAGACTTTCATACCGTATAACGCGCCTTTGCGTTCAAACCCTCGCATAACGGAAAAAGGATCTACCTGTGAGTCCATTTTGCTATAGGTTGACGCGATGATATGATCGCTGAGAAACGGTTGTTTCTTGAGCATCTCGCGTTTATCAATTACTTCTACATCGAGACCATAGGAACGCTGCTGAGCGACGAATTCTTCCATAATCTCTAATTCTTGTTGGTTTTCGATGAGTACCATTCCGCCAAGATTCGCAAATCCGAGGTCGTCTTCCATTTCAGTGAGCAACGATTTGTAAAGCTCCAGGCTCTCGAATGTCAACTCGAGGTTGATGCCGGGTTTCTTGGACTGGAACAGAATCATGTCATCACACGCACCGGATGCTCCGTCGGCAAATCCTCCTTTGTCGAGCACAAATGCCCGTTTGCCCCTCTTCGAGAGGTAATAACCGCAGGAAAGGCCGATAATGCCTCCACCGATAACCAATACGTCGGCAGAATTTGTCATGTACTTCGTCTCCTCAATTGCGCCGATCGCATGATCAACGCGTAATCAAATTCATTTCAACCATTTTTTCGGCAATCTGTACCGTGTTGAGTGCAGCTCCCTTGAGGAGGTTGTCTGAAACCACCCACAGGTTCAGACCGTTTGCAATCGAAGGATCCCGTCTCAGTCTTCCTACGAACACTTCGTAACGGTCTTCTGCATCGATTGCCATCGGATAGGCCAATTTTTCAAGATCGTCAACAATCTGTATGCCTGGAGCCTTTTGGTAAATTTCAAAAACCTGTTCAATCTCAAACGGCTTCTCAAACTCGAGGTTGATTGATTCGCTATGACCTCTGAATACAGGAATACGAACTGCGGTCGGACTGACGAGAATGTTCGGATCCAGCATCTTATGGGTTTCGTGAACCATCTTCATCTCTTCTTTGGTATACCCGTTTTCTAGAAATACATCTATCTGGGGTAATGCGTTAAAAGCAATCTGATGAGGATAGACTTTTGCGACGGCTTCTTTACCGTCTAATACCATCTGCGTCTGTTCGCGCAGTTCTCTGATTGCTGCTGCCCCGCTACCCGATACTGCTTGATACGTCGAGACGACTACGCGCTTGATCTTGAACGCATCGTGAAGGGGCTTTAACGCGACCAGCATCTGAATCGTTGAGCAGTTCGGATTGGCAATCAGTCCCTTATGAGCACGAAGTGCTTCGGGATTTACTTCGGGGATGACCAATGGGATGCCTTCGGTCATCCGCCATTGGCTCGAATTGTCAATGACTACAGCTCCCTCGGACACGGCAATCGGAGCCAGAATGGCACTCGCATCTGCTCCTGCGGAAAATAATGCGATATCGATATCGAGAAACTTGCCCTTACCCGATGTCTCGACTGTCCACATTTTGTTTCTGAACGATACTTGTTTTCCTTCATTCTGTGCTATATCCAGCGGTTTGAGAGAGGATACTGCCAGCGAGGACCGTTCGAGAATCTTTACCATCTGCTGACCGACAGCCCCAAGTGCACCTACGATTGCAACTCGATATGATTTCATATGTACCACCTTCTCTGCCCTTATGCGGCAGAAATCCATGTAAGTCTTTCATCTTCCACACAACCGACCGGGCCATCTTGTCTAATGGCGCCGGTACGGTGTAATAAACTCTCTGTTAAGCCGGTGAAGCCGGCGGGAGAACCTTCTTCTTTAATTTTGCCAGTATGTAAAATACCAAAATTACGATTGCAGAAATGATGAGCGCAATATCGACAGTGTAGGAATGCATGATCTTCGGCGAACATGCCACGATGACCATCCCGACTGTCAGTGCTCCTAGTAGTGCCCGCTCCCATAATTTTAGAATTCTGTGGAAGTATCCGCGCATCGAGGAGGCCATGGTAATTATTGCATAGAATACGATTACGCAAAGTGCAGCTACCTCGAGGAACGAGCCTTTCATCAGGAATGCCGGATTAAATACGAAGATATACGGGATAATAAATCCTACTAAAGCTAATCGTAACGCTTCCCATCCCGTTTTTAGCGGATCAGAACCGGCAATTGCAGCCCCGCAGTAACTGGCAATACTTACCGGAGGTGTTATTTCTGCTAAGATTGCAAAGTAGAATACAAACAAGTGGGCTGTCAGCACATCGATACCCATCGCCTGAAGTGCGGGTCCTCCGATTGTCACGGCGACGATATAGGCGGGAGTACACGGCATACCCATACCCATTAAAATCGAAGTAATCATAATCAACATCAATGCAGGGAGCAATATTCCACCTGACCAGGACTGAATGACCGAAGCAATGCCCAATGCTAGACCCGTATAAGTAACGATACTGATTACCATGCCTGCTCCGGCACACGAGACGGCCAGCATAATAAGATTCTTACCTGATAATTCAAACGTTTCGTACAATTTCTTTGGAGTCATCCACGTTTCACGTTTAAGAAATGTCAACAAGAATGTTGCTAAAATTCCATAAACTGCAGCGATAAACGGCGAGTAGCCGATGACGAGAAATATTACGAGCAGAATAAGAGGAATCAACTGATACGAATCTTTCAGAATCTGCTTGGTAGAGATTATCTCGCTTTCGTCCATACCGCGAAGATTTTCTTTTTTCGCCTCGAAGTGAACCTTCACCAGAATACTCAGATAATAGAAAATCGCACCGATAACGGCAGCCTTGATGATATGGACATAAGCGATACCGGTGATTTCAGACATGACGAATGCGCCGGCACCCATGATCGGCGGCATAATCAGTCCTCCGGTAGAAGCGGCCGATTCGACTGCACCGGCAAATTGCTTTCGATATCCTAAACGTTTCATCAACGGAATCGTAAAGACTCCGGTTGCATATACGTTTGCAGCAGCTACTCCGCTGATCGAACCGAATAAACCGCTCGAGATTACCGCTATCTTCGCAGGTCCTCCAACGGATCTTCCCGCAAGAGATACTGCGAGATTGGTAAAGTACTCGCCGGTCTTCGTGTTTTGCATGAACGCACCGAAGATCACGAATATGGCGACGAATGTCGCCGTAACTCCAATGATGGACCCGTATATCCCCTCACTGGTGAACATATAGATAATTTCAACCATTCGGCTGATATGCATTGGTTTCGAATAGAAAATCCCGCCAAGAAGCGGTGAAGTAACCAGATACACAAAAAATATTCCGATCAGGATGGCCATAGCCGGAACAACAACGCGGCGTACGGCTTCAATAAGCAAGACGATGTTGATGATTCCTAAAATCGTTTCCAGCGTAGAGACAGGATCGATCATCTCATACCGCAAGTTCAATCTCGCGTTCGATAGCATGAGATACAACGGCGGAAGGATTGCCAAGATGGCAAAAACTACATCCAACACCGACGGCCGATCTTTAGGCGACTTATTTTTTGTAGCCGGAAATAGTATGAACGCCATCGGCAAAAGAATCATCAGGTGGATGCCCCGCTGAATTCTGGGCTGGAATACTCCGAAAATCGCGGTATAAAGATGAAATACTGCCACTGCGACAAGACATATACTGACTAACCACTTCAACCAACCTTTCAATTCACGCATAGGATTCGCTCCACTATTAGTTTAGAGATTCTAGAAAGCGGACCTTGAGGAAGGTCCGCTTTTATTAGATACCATTCGATTACTTAAGCAAACCAACTTCCTTGTAGTACTTTTCGGCACCCGGATGGAGCGGAACCATCGTAACGGGAGCAGTTTCTGCTGAGAAATACTTGTTAAACGAAGGATTGATGGCTTTGACGTCATCGATATTCTCGATGAGAGCCTTGACAAAGTGGTAGGCAACATTCTCGGGAAGATTGACCGAGCACATGATTTCGGTTGAGTGTCCGATCGCTTTTTTGTCGGCATCGACACCCTTATACGTTCCACCCGGAATCACGTTCAAACCAGATTCGAGAGCAACGGTACC
>JAAYDK010000453.1 GCA_012729295.1 Spirochaetales bacterium
AAAGACTTCTATGCGGACTATTTCCATGTGCCTCCGATCGCTAATGAAGCGAAAGCACTTGGCCGCGAAATGGCCGACCGTTTCGATGCGTTCCACCGCGATCTCGACGAGGCGATCAGAAAGCAGCATGACTTTCCCTTTGTGCGTAATCTGGTCCCGGTCCGCGATGAGATCAAATCGAATGCCAGCAGGCCTTATACCTGGTTCTTGACCGATTTGATCGCCGACCAAGACCGTTGGCTGGATCAGCGTGAGAAGATGATCGATCCGATCCTGCGGTTCATCAACGGCACGCAAGGAGAGATCTACCGGGAAGCGAGGTCGTACCTGGCAGCACAGGCTAACAACTTCGTCTATCTCATCAACCGAGAGCGGGAGGATGCGATCCGGTCCATAATCGACGATGAAGCCTGTTACCACAAAAACCAAATGAACCTGGTCAAAGCCAACCTTGAATCCTTGCGCTTCGATCTGCAAAAGCAAGTCGAGACAGAACGCGACATTGGCCTGGCGGACATTGCCCGGCTGAGAAACGAGATTCTCGATCTCGAGGACTACGGGAAACTGGACGCAAATAAAAAGCAGCACATCGACAGCTTGTTTAACGAGCAGGAAGGCAGGCTGCGCGGGGAGACCGTCATTCCGGTCATCCGTGAACAAGTACGGCGATTCATCGGTGATGAGGCGATTGCCCTCAAGAACAAAATCGCGGTGTGGGCAGCAGCAAATGGAAATGGGCCAGGAAAAACAGAGCCAACACCGGCCATAAAATACATATCCAGAAAGCAAATTCCGCTTGCTTACTCTAAAAAAACGGTTGAGAACGAAGTTGAACTCGAGCAGTACACGAAGGCCATTAAAGATGCCTGGAGACAAGAGATTCAGGCCGGCAAGCGGATTCAATTGACCGATTAATAGGGAGTACAACGATGGAGACAGGGAACATCAAGAAATTTGCTCAAAATGCCCGCCGGCAGCTGCTGAGCGAGGTTGGCGCTAAGCTAAAGACCGTTCTTGCGGATGGAAGCCTGGCCCGGCGCGAGAACCCTGCTGCCATCCAGGTACTGGAAAACGATATCACCTTGCATGGCAAAACAGTGATTACGGAACGAGTCGCATACACCTGGTTCAACCGGTTTTCCGCCTTGCGGTTCATGGATGTCAATCATTACAACGCGATTGGAATTGTTTCCCCGGCTCCTGGCCAGACTCAGCCGGAAATCCTGGCTGAAGCGAAAATGGGGCACATCGACACAGATATTCCTGTCAGGGTCAAACAGGAAGTGCTGGATCTGCTGACGGGAAACAAGATCAGCAAGAACCCGCAGCAGAAGGCATATAAGCTCCTATTTATCGCGTATTGCAACCTATGGAACGAAACGATGCCGTTCCTCTTTGAACGGATCCAGGACTATACCGAACTGCTGCTGCCGGATGACCTGCTGTCTGACCAATCCGTGCTGATGCAGATGCTGAACGTTCTCACCGCAGAGGTCTGCCAGGATGTCGAGGTGATCGGCTGGCTCTACCAGTTTTACATCTCAGAGAAGAAAGACGAGGTCTTCGATGGCCTAAAAAAGAACCAGAAGGTGACTCCGGAGAATATCCCGGCCGCCACCCAGTTGTTCACCCCGAACTGGATCGTGCGCTACCTGGTGGAAAACTCCCTGGGCCGGCTCTGGATGCTGAACCACCCAGACTCGAAGCTGATCGACCAGATGGCGTATTACATCGAGCCGGAGCAGCCAGAAAAGGACTACATAAAAATTAACAGCCCAGAAGAGATCCGAATCTGCGATCCAGCCTGTGGTTCTGGCCATATGCTGGTCTATGCCTTTGATCTACTTTACCAGATCTATACGGAAGAAGGTTACAACGAGGTACAGATCCCGGAGCTGATCCTGACCAAAAACCTCTTTGGCATTGAGATTGACAAGCGTGCCGGAGAACTGGCCGCTTTCGCCTTGACGATGAAGGCCAGGAGCAGGCAAAGACGGTTCTTCAGAAAGCAGATCCAACCGAACATCTGTGTACTGGAAAATGTCACCTTCGAACCGGGGGAGCTCAAGGCATACATGGGCCACATCGGCCAGGACTTGTTCACCATGCAGTTGCAGAATACATTGCACCAGTTTGAAGAAGCAGATAATTTTGGTTCGCTGATCCGCCCCGACCTAACCGATGTCGAACCGATGCTCCAGTTCATAAACGCAAAGGGCGCAGGATCTGACCTGTTTCTCAACAAGACACACCAAAAGGTGCTCCAGGTCTTAGCCCAGGCGGAGTACCTCCGCCCCAAATACCATGTTGTGGTTGCCAATCCGCCCTATATGGGCAGCGGCAACATGAACGGCAGGCTGTCCTCGTGGATAAAGGATAATTATCCGGATTACAAATCAGATTTGTTCTCCGCATTTATTGTGAGAAATACCGAACTAGCTGTACCAAGAGGACAACTCGGATTTATGTCTCCATACGTGTGGATGTTCATTTCATCTCATGAGAAACTCCGTCAGTACTTAATCAAACAAAAGACAATTACATCTCTAATCCAACTGGAATACTCAGGATTTGATGGAGCAACTGTGCCAATTTGTACGTTCACATTACAAAACTCATATGAACCAGGGTTCAAAGGTGGGTACATCAAACTATCTGATTTCCGAGGATCTGAAAGGCAAGGACCGAAGACTCTTGAAGCCATCCGAAATCCTGACTGTGGGTGGTTTTATCGGGCTAGTGCGTCGAATTTTGAGAAGATACCAGGGAGCCCGATTGCATATTGGGTGAGTGGAAGGTTGTTGAACAGTTTTGAGCAACCTCAATTAGATACTTGGGCTCCTGTTAAACAGGGACTAGCAACTGCTGATAATAATAGATTTTTACGTATATGGGCGGAGGTAAGTATAACTAAAATCGGGTTCAATTATCGCTCGATTCATCAAACAAATGATGCTTCACATCGATGGTTCCCGTATAATAAAGGCGGCAGTTTTAGAAAATGGCATGGGAATAAAGAATTTCTTGTTCTATGGGAAAATGATGGATTGGATATAAGAAATTTTGCTGATGAAACTGGGTATATAAGATCAAGGGCCCAAAATACTGATTATTACTTTAAACCAGGCGTAACCTGGACCTTTGTTAGTTCGTCGAAGTTTGGAGTACGTTACACGGATACTGGTTTCATTTTTGATGTTGCTGGTTCATCGGCATTTCCGCCAGCAAAATTGTGCGCAATACTCACAGGCTTTCTTTCATCAAAATTATCTTGGTCTTTGTTAAAAGCACTTAACCCAACATTAAACTTTCAAGTCGGGAATATTTCTTCTTTACCTATTTCAGAAAAGCTGTTAATGGAACTTCCGACACATATCGTTGATAGGCTGATCAGGATATCTAGATCCGATTGGGATTCCTACGAAACCTCCTGGGATTTCCAATCCTTACCCATACTCCAACCTGCATACTATACCCCATCTCTCTCATCCGCCTACCAGTCACTCCGCGCTCACTGGCAATCCATGACAGATGAGATGCTGCGACTTGAGGAAGAGAACAACCGCATCTTTATTGAGGCATATGGGTTGGAAGATGAACTGACACCAGATGTACCTATTGAAGAGATCACCCTGACCTGTAATCCGTACTATCGGTATGGAAACAACAAATCTTCGGAAGAGTTGGAAGCTTTGTTGTTGGCTGACACCATGCGTGAATATATCTCCTATGCGGTCGGTTGCATGTTTGGGCGCTATTCGCTGGATAAGCCCGGGCTTGTACTGGCCAACCAGGGTGACACCCTTCAGGAATACCTGGCGCAGGTTCCGGTTCCTTCGTTTATGCCGGATTCGGATAATGTTATCCCGATCCTGGATGGCGAATGGTTTACCGACGATATCGTCGAGCGGTTCAAGGAGTTTTTGCGCATCACCTTTGGCCGGGAGCATTATGAAGAGAATTTGGCATACATTGAATCGGCGATTGGCAAGGACATCCGCAAGTATTTCCTGAAGGACTTTTATACTGACCACGTTAAACGCTATAAGAAGCGCCCGATCTACTGGCTGTTTACCAGTCCGCGCGGGACTTTTAACGCCTTGATTTACATGCACCGTTACCGTCCGGATACGATCAGCGTTGTGCTCAATAAATACTTGCGTGAGTTCAAAGTGAAGCTGAACGCTCGTCTTGATCAACTGCGTCGGGTTGAGATCGATTCGGATGCGAGCAAAGCGGACAAAGCCCGGGCGATCAAGGCGATAGATGCTCTGCGCAAGGATCTCGATGAACTGGAATTGTGGGAGCGAGATGTGATCTTCCCGCTTGCCGTTGATCAGATCGAGATCGATTTGGATGACGGGGTCAAGGTCAACTACCCGAAATTTGGCACAGCCCTAAAAAAGATTCCTGGCCTTGAAGCCAAAGAAGACTGACGGAGAACGAGCATGGCCAATCAGATTGAACAATCGTTATTGAAACGCTTTGAGAAGCACCGGATCGTTTTCTGGTACGATCATCAGCGAAAACTCCGTGATCAGTTTGACGAACTCGAACTGCCTGGGATCACCAAGATTCTGCTGGAGAACAACGCCTTTGGTGTTAAGTATCGGATTTTGCGTTCTGAACCAGACCAGCAGTTCCTGATCTACCATGAAGGGCCACCGCCTGAGGATCTGGAGAACTGGTTGCTCGATGTCCAGTTGGCATATGGCGAGTTTCGCACCGACCAGGTGGGTATCTGGCTGGCTGAGCTGGAGTTGGATCTGGCGTTTTCAAATCTTATTCAGCAACATCAGGCCTTTTTCACTCGCAAAGAAAACCGCCAGGCACTAAAGGGTCGTTTGAAATCCAATGACACCGAATCGATGATACGCCTGAAAATATTGGCAATCTGCTGTCGGGCGGAAGACCGCTTTGAGGATGTTCTGGACAAACTCCTGCTCGAACGCGCAGAAGACAAAGACACCTGCTGGCAGCAAATTGTTTCGTTTGATCTTGAGCCGTATTTTTGGCAGCAGATGGAACGAATCTACAACTATAAGGCTAGAACAGCGAGCTTGCAGGATTTTGTCTATGTTCTGTTCAAGGACTGCTATGCCATGAGTCTTGGTGGTTCTTATCGTCTCAATAACGACGCCCTGGTGTTTCTGAAACGCTGGCAGGACAGTGTGCGTTACCGAACCAGTTTTGAAAAGCTATCTGAACAAGCAGCCGAGATGTTGAGCATCGAGCAGGATCTGCAAAAACGCGAAATATCTGAGTTGATTGAGGTCGATTATTTCCGCTTGATCGACCAGAAAATCCTGTCTGAACTGGTCGATGCTGTAACCCGCAAAACGATCAGCTGCAAGCAGGTGCAAAAATGGGTTTCAACCCGCCGCACGAGCTACTGGTACGACCAGTTTTCGCATTTATATGAAGCAGTGGAACAAGCTGCTTTGCTCTTCCAAACCTTGGGCGAACTCAGTTTG